>CAZPUZ010000051.1:0-5278 GCA_964589875.1 uncultured archaeon | reverse complement strand
CACGAAATGTATGGGGCTGACCATGTCGGCCATGAATACCGCAGCAAGCGGGGCCATTATGGTACCCAGTATGGGAAGCACGATGCCCATCATATGTATGACCATTACCGGTGTCCTCAGGTCCTGAGCATAGTGCTTCATCCTGGTCTTGGTGCCCTCCAGTATGATGTTAAGGGCCTCATCAAGCTCTTTCTTTCCCCTTTCCGGCACCTGCTTCGTGGAGTCCTTTACCAGCCTCATGGCTTCCGCGAACTCCTCGTTCTCGGGCTTCCATTTGTTGATGTAGGCGTCTATGGCATCGTCAATGGAGTAGTATTTCCTCATCTCAATGTCCCACAGAAGCCTCCTCATGTCCCATGCCAGCGGACCGGACACGTTCTGGGCGGCGAACCTCAGCGCGCCCTCAAGGTTGGGTGATATCCTCATTGATACCACCATGTAGAGGATGGCAAGCACTATCTGGGAGCTGGCTTCAATCCTGGCCTTCTTCAGCATGCCCATGGGGTATCTCAGCAGCCAGTAGCCCATGGCCACGCCGAGCATTATGAAGATTATGCCCCCTATGACCGGCAGCACGCCGCCAATCATCAGGACCAATCCAATGACGACAAAGGCCAGTATGGTGATAACGAAAACGGACATAGGCTGGTCCGGGGTTATCTTCATCCCCGTGAATGCTATGGCCCTCTCATATTCCTGCTTCATGTTGCTGTCTGCGCTGACCTGTATCATGCGGGAAGAAAGGCCAGCCAGGGTCTCGTACCAGGTCCTCTTTCTCTTCTCGGTCCTTGTGTACATCCTGTATTCCCTGCTGGTCAGGACAGGTTCCCTGAGCGGCGCGGCCGGCATGGATATCCTTCCCCTCCCAGGCAGCTGTATACCCAGGTCTTCCTGCTTCTTTTTCTTCTTATCTTTGTCCTTGCTTCCCCCAAAAATACCCATGACCGGACCTCGTTCAGATTAATATTTGCTGAAGAAAGTTAATAACTTTGAACAGTCTCCTGCAAAAGGCCAAATGCAGCATATCTCAAGAATTTTCCGGGCCGTTCCACTCTTGATTATTGAATGCAAGATTAAAGGATAAATGCCGGCAAATCCAATAACTAACATGCTTGGATGGATACTGCTGGCAATCGGCATCGCCGGCTTCGGCGCGGCCGGTTATCTTGACCTCAAGACCACGGAGTTCCCGGATTGGCTGCCTTACTCAATAATAATCGCTGCTCTGGCTGTGCGTGCTGCATTCGCTTTTATTCTATCCGACATCTCAATAGTATTTGACTCCATAATAGTGGGATGTATATTCCTTGGTATAGGCCTTGGTATGTACTTCACCAAGCAGTGGGGGGACGGCGACGCATGGCTGCTCGGCGCTCTGGGATTCCTGTTCCCGGGCCCGACAGGTTTCGTCTCGCCGGCCGCTGGACTGCTGGCTCTGCCCTTCCCCGTTGTCATGATATTCAATTTCTTCTTTGTCTCGTTCTTCTATCTGATAGCATATTCTGTGGCCCTCGGCCTGCTGAACCCCGGCGTACCGGGCAAGTTCCGCAGGTACATAGGGAAGAAATCCAGGCACATTGCCGCTTACTTCTTTGCTTTCTCCGCGATGTGTGCCGCTGCTGCGGCCTATCTCCACATCTACACAGGAATCGCAATCCAAGCCCTCGGCTACATAGCGCTTTTCCCGCTCGTGTTCCTCGGCCTCATTCTGTTCCTGCAATACGGAAGGTTCATAGAAGGCGACATATTCAAGCGCAGGATAAAAGCCAAGGACCTGAAACCCGGCGACGTGCCGGTCGGCAGCAAGTGGATGGTTCTGAGCAAGGCAGACGTCAGAAAGCTCAAGAGGAAAGGCGGCCATATATGGATAAAGGAGGGCATACGCTTCGCTCCTGTTTTCATTCTTACCATACTGCTCACTCTCGCTTTCGGCAACCTGCTACTCATCTTTGCTGGGCTCTAGGGTGTACGGGTCCCTTATCCTTGAGGCATGTTCTCCGTGCAGACCCAAGTTGTCCAGGCCCTGCTCGTTGATTATCACGTGCACACGCTCAACCGGGAAGCACATTGGCTCGGCGACCGCGCTTGACACGGACTGCATAAGCTTCCTCTTCGCGTCCCTGCCCTTCCATGCGTCTATCCTGACAACAAGCATAACAACCAATCCATGCAGCAACGTTGCTACCGTATAGAAAGACGCTATCATGAAAAGCATTAAAATAAAACAGAAAGGGTGCGATACCGCACCCTATTGTTGCAAAAAAATCAAATCTTCTTAACCCTGTCAATACCTACCTTCTTGACAATAGGTTTCTTTACCTTCTCGGGCAGCCAGTCCGGCCTGTCGTCGCCGAGCTTTATGGTCTTCATCTTGCCCTTGAATTTGTGTATGGTGTAGGTGCCGTCTTTGTTCCTTCGGCCCCTTTCCCTGAGCTCAATGCTCGTGAAGCCTCTTGTCGCGGCCTTGAGAGCTGCCTGCCTCGGCTGCCTTCCTGTGAAGATAGCTGTTTTCCTTCCGGACTTCATGATGTAATATTTCCTGGCAGCTTTCTTCCTTTTCTTCGCCATCATATCCCTCCCAAATTAAAAACAACATAGCGACACGGGAACGCACCATCCCCGCATATCTTGCCGCTCTCGGTTTTCGTTATTTTCTTGTTTTAATTCTATATAAACGTTTTGCATGCTTTTGGTTACTGTGACGTGCAAAAGTAAACAGTGGTCAAGGCCCAAAGCCAGGCACAGATATAAGCAACCTCACACAAAATCTATTTGTATGATTCTCAGGGCCAAGCTGCTCAAGATAGAGGCCAAGAAGCCGGTAGTTGTCATAAGCAAGAACGACGCAGCAGAGCTTGACGTCAAGCCCCTGGACAGGGTTGAGATAAAGGCCAACAGGAAAAAGGAAACTGCCATAATCAACATTGCCGAGAAGTTCGTCTCACCGGGGACCATAGCATTGTTCTCAAGGGTGCAGGAGAAGCTCGGTGTCAGGTACGGGCAGGAGGTCTCGGTAACCACGTCAGAACCCCCGCAATCCCTCAACCACATCAAGAAGAGGCTGTCGGGCAAGAGGCTGGACAGCGGGGAGATACGCGAGATAATCGAGGATGTCGTTGACGAGAATCTCTCCGAGACTGAGATAGCAGCCTTCGTTCTTTCGCTGTACCACAGGGAGATGGACTCCAAGGAAGCGGCTGCCATGTCATCCTCAATGACTGCCACAGGCGAGACCCTGAACCTCGGGAGGAAGAAGATATTTGACAAGCATTCAATAGGCGGAATACCCGGGGACAAGACCTCCATGCTCCTCGTCCCCGTGGTCGCTGCCGCCGGACTCATGATACCCAAGACGTCATCAAGGGCCATAACAGCCCCGGCGGGAACGGCAGACAGGATGGAATGCCTTTGCCCGGTCAGCCTTGAGCTTGAGGAGATAAGGCAGGTCGTCAACGAGACAGGCGGCTGCCTGGTATGGGGAGGCGCGGTGGACCTCGCCCCGGCGGATGACGCCTTCATAAGGGTTGAATATCCACTGTCAATTGACCCCCTGCTCCTGGCTTCCGTGCTCTCCAAGAAGAAGGCAGTGGGTGCCAACTATGTCGTGATTGACATACCGACCGGCAGGAGGGTGAAGGTGAAGACTGTTGAGGAGGCGGAGACGCTCGCCAACAGCTTCATTGCGCTGGGCAAGAAGCTTGGCATGAGGATATCAGCGGTGTCCACATACGGCGAGCAGCCAATCGGACACGGCATAGGCCCGGCCCTGGAGGCGAGGGAAGTGCTCAACACTGTAGCGAACCCGTCCAGGGCTCCCCAGGACCTGCTGGAGAAGGTCTCCAGGCTGGGCGGCGAGCTTTTCCAGTTCGCCGGCAGGAGGAACCCCGACCAGATAGCCATGCAGATGCTGAAATCAGGGAAGGCCGAAGCCAAGCTGCGCCAGATAATCGAGGCCCAGGGAGGCGATCCCAACATCAGGGCCGAAGACATACCCGTCGGCCCCTACAGGATAAAGGTCAAGGCCAACTGCCCGGGCATGGTGCAGTGGATTGACAACAAAGTCGTGATTGAGATGGCCAGGGCCACGGGGGCGCCGATTGACAAGGAGGCCGGCATGCTTTTCCACAAGAAGCTTGAGGACAGGGTAAGGAAGGGTGACATACTCTTCGAGATATTCGCCAAGAAGAAGTCCAAGCTCAACCGGGCACTCGGCGTCTACAAGAAAGCGGACTGCATGGGGGTTGGCAGCAAGAAGGGCATGGTACTGGCGGAGATACCCCGGGAGAAGGAGAACGAGAGGTTCTTCATCCTTGAAAGGTAATCAATCATTCAGGAAGAGTTTAACCAACAAATACCGGCCGCCTGCTGAGGAGCCTGTCAAGCGGCAACGGCTTGAAGGGGTAGGCCGATGTTTCTTTTTTCACATGATCAATGATGTCCTCAGGGTACATCTCCCTGACCTCCCCGTTCTTCCTGAAGCGCACGGGCAGCCTGCCGGACTTCTTCTCCTTCTCGCCAAGAACTACTATCATGTTCACCCACTCAGTCTCCGCGTCCCTTATCTTCTTGCCGACTGATTCCGTGCGGTCATCAATATCAATCCTGATACCTCCCCCGCCTATCTTGTCGGCCATCTCCTCGGCATCCTTTACGAAACTGTCGTTCACCGGGCATATCCTGACTTGCGTGGGGGCGAGCCAGAGCGGGAAGACGGGATGGTCACCCTTCCCGGCCTTGCATATCTCATACTGCATGTGGGCCTTCTCCAGCAGGGCGTACATTATTCTCTCAATGGCACCCGAAGGCGAGCAGTGCAGGATGATTGGGAACTTCTTGGAGTTGTCCTTGTCCTGGAACCAGATGCCATATCTCTCGGCGTTCTCAACGTCAATCTGGTCTGTGCTAAGCGTCGCGGCCTTCTTCAGGCAGTCAACGAAGTTCCATTCATGCTTCATCACGAAATAAAAGAACTTCTTGTCCCACACCTCCATGAGAACGGGCTTGCCCATCTTTGAGACAAGCTCCTTCACGAACTTGCTGTTCTTTGAATAGAAGTCCTTGACCACCCTCACAGCGAACTCTATGTCGTCCTGCTTGGAGAGCCCGCACCCCTCAACCGAGCGCTCGCAGAGCTCGAACCTCCTGAGCATCTCCTGCTTGGCCTGCTCCATGTCCGCACAGAGCGCGTGGGTATCGGGCATGGTGAACGCCCTGAGCCTCCTGAGCCCGGCCAGCTCGCCCCTCTGCTCTACCCTGAAACTGTACTTGGTGAGCTCGT
>CAZPUZ010000050.1:2195-5366 GCA_964589875.1 uncultured archaeon | reverse complement strand
AGGTCGCCGATTGAACTGTTGCTGAAGGATATCTCCATCTTGTAGTTGCCTGTATTGTTTATCCACGTATTGGCATCCCCCAGCAGAACAACCATGCACTGGTCGCTCATGCCGGGCTCTTCCGGCGGGCTAACGCCAAAATCGGATGCGAACTCCCCGATTGTTTTGACCGTATAATTGTCTGAAGTGAGCGTGTACTTGTTGCCCTTGTCGTCCTTCACCTTCACCGTGAACTGGCTGATGTCACAGCTTCCCTGTATGCAGGATGTGCCGTCAAACCCGCATGGAGGTCCTCCTGACATGAGACCCGAGCCCTTTGAGGCGTTTATCATGAAGATGGATGCCGTGATGTTCTTGCCCGGGGCGAATGTGTCTACCATGGTGCTTTCGCCCGGGCCTTCATCTATATATTGCGGGTTTATCGTCATCGCGGACATGATGATGCTCTCAACCGAGAAGCCCAGGTCGAACTTCTCCGTATTGGAAGAGTATTCGCCCTGTATTACAACCTTGTATTCCCCATTCTGTGCAAGGGATGAAGTCTCTGAGAAATACACACCGGTTGCATTTGGCTGCTCCGAGAATGAAAGTGCAGATGTGCTGCCGTCGGGGCCCGTAAGGATGCCTGTGGGATTTGATGACAGCGAGATCATGTTGCCGTCAGCGTCCCTAGCCACTGCCCACACCTTTGCCTTGGAGCCGGGGGCAAAAGAGGATGATGGGTTGTCCGAGAGGTCTGTTACCTTGCCGTGGAGCTTAAAGGTCTCCACCCTGAACACGTCAACGGGCGTTTCATTGGCCACGATAGTGTATTTGCCCGGTCTCGTTATGCAGTCGCTGAGGTTTACCGAGAGGTTAATATGTCCCCGGTTGCCCGTGTTTGCCAGCTGCGAGAAGACAACCCCATTGCTCGCGTTCCGTATTGATATGCTGACTGACTGGTTGAACTTGATGTCATCGGTCTGGTTGAATACCAGCGCAAGTAGATATAAGCTATCGGTGGTTGAATAGGCAGGGGAACTTAGCGGCTCTATGAGATAGACCGCATTGCCGTCAGGCTCCACATCGGCGAGTATGAATCTCTCCGTAGACGTTATCCTGAGCATGTCTCCCGGGCTCAGCTCGGTTTCCAGCAAAGGTTGCGTGGAATTGTCCTCGCTGTCATCGAAAAGTATATAGGAATTATCATCGTCTACGAAGACAGTGTCATAAACGCCCCGGATGTTCCTGTCAACCACGGCGAACCTGTATGTCCTGCCGTCGCTGGTGAGGTTGGGTATTATCCCGAACCTGATGTAGCGGCTCAGGTTATATCCAAGAATGTCAGTGAAATTTGCGCCTATCCCGCCATCATCGCTGTCTATCTGTGTGGTGGTCTCCACCTTCACGAAATCAAAGGATTCCATAAGCTTGGTCTCGGTTCGAAGCACCTCACTGACCACCCTGAAGCCCAGCTTAACGCTGTCCGAGCCGAGGCTGAGATTCAGTGTATATTCTCCGGCAGGAAGAGCCTGCGCATAAGAATACTGCGCCATGCCCGCAGAGCCGTTGGGTATGGTGAATGTGTCAGACTGGAAGCCGGTGGAATTCTTCACTATGCCGGTAATGTTGGCATTGGTTGTCCTGTTGACCTTTATCACGGCGGTCTCGTTGACCACATATGTATTCTTGTCCATGAAAGCCTTCATGGCCATGCCGGAGGCGGGAAGGACCAGCAGAGTGAGTAAGAAGAATAAGGATAGCAGTGCCTGTCTAGATGAAAGATCCCCCATGGTTAAACATTATGGCAGTGACCACTTAAATATATTTCAATTACAGCCCGCCTCCGGTTGCGTGCCATATCATCCCATATTATTGTATAGGGGGCGCGGCATCAGAAGGTCTTGCATGCATTGTATATGTTCTCAAAGAGATGCTCCAGCTTGGACACAGGTATTGACGAATATGCTATCCTGAGCTTGTCGCCAATAGCTATCACGCCCGTATCGTAATGCCTCAGCAGCTTCTGCCTGACCTTTTCCGCATCCATACCCTTCAGCCTGATGCACATGAAGTAGCCGGAGTTGAAAGGCAAAGGCTCAAAGAGCTCCAGGTATTTCCCCCGCTCAAGCAGTTTCTTTGTTTCATCGTACCTCTGCCGGAGGACATAATGGTTGGCGCCCTCCTGTCTCCTGAGCTCGGAGTCCTCCAGGCCCCTGATGGCCAGGAACTGCGAATGGGTGCAGGCGTTTGAGATGCTTCCCCTCACCATGCCGGCTGTCTTGTCCTCGAGAATGGAAGATGCGCCCCTGTCCATGCCCCTGAAGCCGTAAGTCAGGAAGCCTACCCTGAGGCCCCATGAGTACATCTCTTTCGTGATGCCGTCTGCCTTGACCGCAAGCACATTCGGGTGGAGCTGATTCAGTTTTGAAAACAGGGATTCTCTGAAAACGTCCTCATCATAGAAGAGCCCGAAATAGGCATCGTCGCATATCACCGCTATCTTGTTGCCTATCTCGGCGCTGTCCTTTATGGCCTTTACGATTCCCTTCACATCTTCCTCAGTGGCGCTGTATCCTGTCGGATTGTTGGGGAAGTTGAGCAGAACGACATGCTTGCCCTTCTTGTGCTGCAGCTTGCCATGAAGGCCTTTAACATTGAATTTCCCTTTGCTGAACATGGGGAAAGTGTCAAGGTTCGCGTGCTGGAAAACCAGCCTGTAGTTGCCCCACATCATATCGGGTACTATAATCCTCTCATTCTCGTTGAGGAACATCCTGCCCGCCAGGCTCAGGCCATGTGTAATGGCATTGGTCACCACCGGCAGGCTGACCCTGCCTTTCATGGAAGGGTTCTTCTTTTTCATCCTAGCCAGCCACAGCTCCCTGAGCTTCTGCTGACCGTAGCTGGGAGAGTAAAGAAGCGTCTGATCGTCAGGCAGAGAGGAGCCACCTGTTATAGATTCGAGGCCCATTGGTTTTCCGCTGTCATTCAGGGCAATGCCGATTGTCGCGTTGTATCTCTTGCCCTTCGCGTCGGCTGTCTGGGAGAGTATGCCCTTCTTGGGGAAGAATGCCTTCCTTCCGGCCTCGGAAAGAAGGTCGTAGACCTGTGGGGACTTCTGGATGAGTTGCTTGTTGATTTTCATGGCTTCGCTACTGGTTTCCATTTCATCCGCCTTTGTCAAATTCA
>CAZPUZ010000050.1:0-2185 GCA_964589875.1 uncultured archaeon | reverse complement strand
CACAGTATCCCTGCCGAACTTTTCCCTGGCAGCGAGCAGCCTGCTCTGCTGGTTCTCCAGTTGCTGCAGGAAAGCCTCCGGCATCTCCTGCTCCTCTGAATAGTATTCTTCAATCCTCCTGAACTTCTCCATCAGCTTGCCCAGCCTTATGGAGAACTGGCTCTCATATTCCTGTTTTGTGTATTCTCTGTTAAATACTTCCATGAAGAGCGTCTTCAGGTCCTCGTATCTGGGTATAAGCCCTGCCGGGGTCTCAATTGCCTGATAATCCCCGTGCACGCGGCCCTCCATCCACAGCAGCCAGACCTTCTTGTCCACGACCCTGTTCATGTATTTCCCGTTTCCATCCTTCAGGAAATAGTTCACGGAGAACACCATCGGGGGCTTCTGGAGCTGCCTGCCGATTTTCAGGTAATGGCTTATGTACTCCCCCAGCGATATGGAAAGGAAGTCAAGGTTGGCCATGGGATTGATGGTCCTCATCCCGGCCTTGCCTAGCGTCGCTGCCGTGGTCTCGGATTCTATGCTTGCAGCCAGTAACACTCCGTGGTCCCAAGACGCGGACTGGCAGACCGGTACCGTGGTGTCGGAGTCCCTGCCGCCGAAGATGAATCCACTGACCGGTACGCCCTCAGGGCTGTCCGCCATCTCGTCCACGTTGTCCAGCTCTCTCAGCCTGATGGTGTACCTGGCATTCTTGTTCGCCGGCGGTATCTCCCTGCCGTCCGGCCCCTTCCTGCCCTTCTCCCAGTCGCCGGAATAGTTCCTTCCTTTCTCAGGGAGACGCTTCCCCATGCCAAGCCAGTAGGGCCTGCCATCCGAGACGAGGACATTGGAGAATATGAGTTCGCGCGGCGTTGTCAGCACCTTGTATATGAGCTCGTCATCCTCCGGGTTGACGTTCTCTATGATGCCGAATATGCCCTGCTCAACATTGACAGCATGCAGGGTGCCGTCATCCCAAACCCTCTTGTAGGCTATGTCGTCGGCCACTATGGTCTGGCCGGGTATCATGGCTGTTGAAGTCTTGCCGCACGCGCTCGGGAAAGCGCCGGTGAAATAGGTCTTCCTGGGCAGGCCGGCCCTGGTCTTCCCGTGGGCGGCCATTATGAACATGTGCTCGGTCATCCAGCCTTCCTTCACGGCCTTCTTTATGGCCAGCCTCATGGCCAGCTTCTTCAGCCCCAGGCTGTTGCCGGCATACTGGTTGTTGACGGTGTAGACATCATCATTCTCCAGGTCTATGTAAATCCTTCTCTTCTCTATGTCAGCTGTATTGCCGTTTTCGTCCAGCCTGCCGGCGGAATGCAGGAAGAAGAAGAACTGGTCTGAGTTGCCGAGCCTCTTGAAGTTCTCATATCCCTTCCTGTACAGTATGTCCTCACTGTGTGCCACATAAGCCGAATCGGTTATCTGGAGGGCGGGTATGGAAAATACCGAACTGGCCGGCCCGAGAGAAAAGAAGCGGATTATCATCTCCTTCCCTTCCATGGCGCCTTCAAGGAAACCCATCACTTCCTTTAATCCGGATTCCCTCTCCGTCGAGTTGACATGCCTGCCGATCCTTGTGCCTACAGGCAGCAGGTACTTGGTATTGGCCTTATCCCTGGCCTGGTCGTAATAGCCGTCAAAATGAACAGTATGCCCTTCTGTCGCCAGCTTGTGCTCCTCGCCGTTCTTAATGGCAAGCTGCCGGACGTAATCTATGTCCTCATCGGAATCTGTTATTACGGTGACTTTGGCAGGCCTGCACAGGCTTATAGCGTCGTTTACCTTTTTCAGCACGTGCTCGTTGCCAAGGGCTTCAAGCTTCCCCAGATTGGCTTCATCAAGCTGCAATTTCTTCCCCATCTTAAAATCAGATATTGGTTTTTATAAGTCGCATCGGCCGCTACTTCTTGTCTTTGATAGCCGCCTGCGCCGCCGCGAGCCTTGCAATGGGCACCCTGAAAGGCGAGCATGAAACGTCATTGAGGCCTATCCTGTGACAGAACTCCACGGAAGCGGGCTCGCCGCCGTGCTCTCCGCAGATGCCGAAAGGCATGTCCTTCTTGACATTTCTCGCCTTCTCAACGCAGAGCTTCATGAGCTTGCCTACTCCTTCCTGGTCAATGCTCTGGAAGGGGTCTCTCTTGTAAATCTCCTTCTCGACATAGCTCTTTAGGAACTTGCCGGCGTCGTCCCT
>CAZPUZ010000049.1:0-5406 GCA_964589875.1 uncultured archaeon | reverse complement strand
TTCCAGGCTGAGCAGCAACAATTCATTCTCCCCAAAGTCCCTGCCGCCTTTCATGGGGAAGGTCCGGCGCATAACAGAGCAGGACCTCGCTTTCCTCGCGCGTCCGGAGAACCCTCTCTTCCTTGGGAAGGTCCGAAGCGGCTCCAGGACGCTTGAGCATGACATATATTTCAATGGCAGGGAAGCGCTGTCGCACCACATCCTGATACCGGCCAGCACTGGCAAGGGCAAGAGCAATCTGGTAAAGGTCATACTCTGGAACAGCATTGAGAGGGATTACTGCGGTTTCCTGGTGCTTGACCCGCATGACGAATACTTCGGCCGCAGCGGCAAAGGCCTTAAGGACCATCCGAGGGCCCATGAGAAGGTCAAATATTACACACTGAAGCCGTGTCCGGGAGCATGCACACTGAAGATAAGCATGTCAGACCTGAGGCCCTGGCACTTTGACGGGGTCATGAAGCTATCGGACGCGCAGAGGCAGGCAATGAGCGTGGCTTTCAACGTGCACGGAGAGGACTGGATAGCTGCGCTGGCAAGGAATGAAAGCCTTGAGAGCAGGGGGGTCAACCCGCTGACACAGACCGTACTGATGCGAATCCTTGAATCAAGGCTCGGGATAACCGCAGACAAGGAAGGCAATGCCGCCTCAAGATCAGGAATATTCAGCCAGACAGCAGGCAAGGCCACTGTCAGGGGCATAGTCAGCGAGCTGGAGAAGGGAAGCACCGTCATTATTGACACTTCAACCATGTCGGGCGAGACAGAGCTGCTGGTCGGGAGCATGATAGCGCATGAAGTGCTCTCTGATTACAGGAAATTCAGGATAAGGGGAGAAAAGTGTATGCCGGTAATCAGCATCGTCCTTGAGGAAGCTCCCAGGGTCCTGGGAAGCGATGCCCTTTCGGAAGGCGGCAACATCTATTCGTCCATAGCCAGGGAAGGCAGGAAGTTCGGCGTCGGCCTCATGGCCATAACCCAGCTTTCCAGCATCATACCGCGGCCCATACTCGCCAACATGAACACCAAGCTGATACTCGGCAATGAGATGGAACAGGAAAGGAATGCGGTGATAAGCAGCGCATCCCAGGACCTTTCAAGGGACAGCCAGAACATAGCCGCTCTGGACAAGGGCGAGGCTATAATCACATCAAGCTTCACCCGCTTCGCTTTGCCTGTCAAGATACCACTCTTTGAGGAATTCGCCGAGGGGGGCGCCTCAGGGAATTCTCACAAGGTCAATGTGATAGGTTGATTTCATGCCAAGGTTTGCCCATATCGCGGACTGTCATCTGGGCGCCTGGAGGGACAAGAGACTCAGGGAAGCCAACCTCCTGGCGTTTGAGTCTGCCATGGATGCATGCATCAGGGAAAAGGTAGACTTCATACTGATAGTCGGGGATTTGTTCCATACCAACATCCCGGACATGTCAGTGACAGACAAGGCCGTAAAGAAGATGAGGCAGGTGACCGAGAAGGGCATACCCATATATCTCATCTACGGTTCCCATGACTACAGCCCGAATTCAAGCTCAATAATAGACATCCTTCACAGCTCAGGCCTCTTCACGAAGGTATCCGTGTCTGAGCAGTCCGGCGGCAAGCTGATACCACGGTTTACCACAGACCCCAGAACCAAGGCAAAGATAACAGGCATCTCCGCAAGGGTCATGGGCCTGGAGAGGAAATATTACGAGCTGCTTGACCACGAAGCCGCGAGCAGGGAGGAAGGCTTCAAGATATTCGCTTTTCACACCGCGATAAAGGAGATACGTCCGCCCTACCTCTCAGAGATGGAAGGCATGCCTGCATCAATGCTGCCTCCCGGGATTGACTATTATGCGGGCGGGCACATACATGAGAGGATTGAGGAGGAAGTAGACGGAAGGACTCTGAATTATCCCGGGCCGCTCATGGGATACAATTTCAGCGACCTGGAGCGGAGCGCCCAGGGAGCTGACAGGGGATTCTTCATAGTTGACTTTGGTGATGGGAAAACAAGCAAGCGCTACATCCCAATCGTGACAAAGGATACCATATTCCGCGAATTCGCAGGGGACGGGAAGACAGCGGAACAACTGGCCGACGAGATTTCCACCAGCCTCAGCGAGACGGACGTCCGGGATGCCATCGTGCTTCTCCGTATGAAAGGCAAGCTCTCCTCCGGCAAGCCCTCTGACGTAGGATTCCACAGGATAAGGGACAATATCAAGAAGAGGGGAGCTTTCGTGGTCCATATAAACAGGTACGGACTGTCTTCCAGCACCCACAGTAAGATACAGATAATGGGCAAGACCCGCAAGGAGATTGAGAGGAAGCTCTTCGCAGAGAACGCAGACAGGCTTGACACCTTTCATGATTCCCTCAAGGCTGCAAAAGGCAGGGAACTGGGCATTGGCCTGCTGGAATGCCTAAGGTCAGAGAAAGTGCTCAGCGAGACCCGAAAGGGATACGAGGAGAGGATATCCAGGGAGGCGCTGGCTATCATGGAAAGGGGCGGAAAGGATGAGGATTAAGAGGCTGGATATCAGGAACATAAGGAGCTACGAGGAGGCTTCCATAGAGATGCCGCAGGGCAATGTGCTGTTCGTGGGTGACATCGGCTCAGGAAAGTCGTCTATCCTGATGTCCATTGAGTTTGCGCTTTTCGGTCTGGGAGACCTGGATGGCGGGGATCTCCTGAGGACAGGCGAAAGCAGCGGCCATGTGAGGATGGATTTTGAGTCAGGCAAAGAGGAATACACCGTATTCCGTTCCCTTGAGCGCAGCAAGAGGGGCGTGAGGCAGAAAGAGGGTTATATAGCATCCGGCGGCGTGCGCACCGATTACTCCCCCAGCGAGCTCAAGCAACGCATACTGGGCATCCTTGGCTTCAACGAGAATCCCGGCCCAAGGGCAACATCCGTCATCTACAGGTATGCCGTTTTCACCCCGCAGGAACACATGAAGTCAATACTCCACCAAGCCTCTGATAGGAGGATGGAGACCCTCAGGAAGGCTTTTGGTATAGAGGAATACAGCACGGCGGCCGGCAACGCCGCCCTTCTGAAATCCTGTCTCAGAGAGGACATGAAGGAACTCCAGGGCAGGGTGCATGACTATGACGAAAAGAAACGGGAGCTTGAGGAGAAACGGGCAGCAGCTGAGCGTTCAAGAAAGGAGGAGAAGACCATCAGCGAAGCCCTTGAACCTGCCAGGAAGGAGCTTGAGGAAGTGAAAGCAGAGCTCGTGAAGATGGACGCTATCAGGCAGGAAGCCAGGCGCCTTGAGGGAGAGATACCACAGATGGAGAAGAGTATCAGGGAGAAAGAGGATAATAGCGAACAGCTAGTACTTGACGGGAAGAAATCAGAGCAGAGAGCCATAGAGATTGGCAGGGCCATCAAGTCACTTGAATCCGTTACAAAACCTGAGAATGACAGGAGATTTATTGAGGACAAGATAGAACAACTGAAAGAAAAGCTCATCGCCCTAAGGGAAAGGAAGACGAGGATTTCCGCCAAGATAGAGGATTATTCCCGAATACTGGAGGAGGGTGTTTGCCCTGTATGCGACAGGGAGAGCAGCGGCGAGGAGTTCCGCCCGAAGATAGACTCCATGGAGAAGGACCTGAAAGCCATTGAAAAAGATATCAGTCTTTCAGGCAGCGGTCTGGAAGAGGCGGAACGCGAGCTTGAGAGGATAAAGCATTACGAAAGGACTTCAGAGAGGCTTGAAGAACTGAGGAAATCCTTGCAAGAGCTTTCCGAAGAGTCCTCTTCGCGGGAAAGGAGGCTGCAAGAATATCAGGAGTCTATAAGAAAGGACAAGGATGTTTTGTCTGCCATGAGGGAGGAGATGGAGAAGAAGAAGCATGTCTTCTCGCGTTTCCAGCAGATGAACGCGAGAAAGGACAGGCTGGAAGCCACCAACATCGGCCTTACGGCGAGGCTCACATCAAAGAAGAAGGAGACCGAGATGCTGCAAACCCGTGCATCAGAAATCTCCAAGCGTGTCAGGGAGATGGAATCGCTGCTGGAAAAACTGAAGATGACCAGGCAGCGCATTGCATGGATGGAAGAATATTTCATCCCAACCGTGGGTGATATAGAGAGGCATGTGCTCATGAGTATAAACGAGGAATTCAACTCTATATTCACAGAAATACTCAGCATGCTTATAGAGAACGGGGAGATAAGCATGAGGGTGGATGACGACTTCAATCCTGTGGTGGAACAGGACGGCTACGAGCTCAGCATTGAGGGCCTAAGCGGCGGGGAAAGGACATCAGCGGCCCTGGCGTACAGGCTCGCTCTCAATACCATGGTCAGAAAGACCGGCAGGGCCGGTGAAAGCAACCTCCTGATACTTGATGAGCCTACAGACGGCTTCAGCAAGCAGCAGCTCTTCAGGCTCAGGGACGTGCTCCAGGAAACGTCGTCTGAACAGATAATACTGGTCTCGCACGAAGTGGAGCTTGAAAGCTTCGCCGATACCATATTCAGGGTGTCCAAGGAAGGCAATGTATCAAGGATTGAGAAAACCTAGGAACCTTCACGAATCCTCTCAGCGCCTGAGAAACCATTTATTAGCAATCGTGAACAACTATCTACCATGCTGTGGGTGTTCGTGGCCGGCTTCCTGGGCGGCCTGATACGCGGCTTCATGGGCATATCCAAGACCATACGCTCTTCTACCACCAAGAGGAAAAATCTGAGGCTGGATTACATAGTATGCACACTTATTTCCGCAGGCGGCCTGGGCCTGCTTGTGGGCGTTTTCATAGCTGATGACGTGCGCTTCGCCCTCCTCGCGGGCTACGCAGGCACTGACTTCATAGAGAATCTGTTCAAGATAAAGATGAAGACAAGGGCGTGGGAGTGACATGAGGCGGGCGGCCTTTGTCCTGATATTGCTCATGCTCGCCACAATCCCGACAGCAAGCTCCCAGTCCATTCCCGGAATATCTTTTGACGGGAAATGCAGGGATTACACACTGACCATAGCAACGGAATCGCTTGAAGGCTGCTGGGACGTCAAGGTGGACGTGCCGGGCCAGGTATTCAACCCCATTGACAGCTCATGGGGCTCGTCGTTTTATTATGTGAAAGACCTCATATGCCCACCAGAGACAACGGCAGAACTGGACATCGTGCTGGATACATACGACGCCGAAGTCAACGGCACCGTGAAGCTGAGACAGGGCAGCAGCATATTTGAGAGGGATTTCACCATCAAACAGCAGTGCCCCCCTCTGCCGGGACCGGAATGGACAATCCTTGTGGCTGTGATAGTAATCCTCATATTCGGCTATTTCATGGTTTGGTGGTGGCGGGACAGGAAATGAACCAGCGCATATGAAATCCTGGCTGTTTTCTTTATTTTGATGACTCTGCATCGGCTGTTGCGATAGACACCTTTAAGTTG
>CAZPUZ010000048.1:0-5419 GCA_964589875.1 uncultured archaeon | reverse complement strand
CATACAGGCATAATGATAAAGGCTTACTTCTTCAATGAGTTGGTTGGTTCCTGGTCTGTGGCGTCTTCCGGGGGCAGGTTCTCCCTTGAATTCCCGGCAAACTTCACAGAGCATGGAATATACGAAATACTTGTGACTGTGGGCGGGATGGAGAACTCAACAAGCTTTCTTCTTGAGCTGCCCGCTGAGTCCGGGAAGAATGTCACCTTTATCAACTTCAGCCATACAGAAACCCCGGTGATGACGGAGGAGGTTACCTATGAAGCAGTTGTCTACGTTCCCGAGAACGTCACAGCAGGCATATCCCTTGAGATAGAGGACACCGAACTTGATGGGGCTTACAGGGAAATAGACGGCAGGGGTATGAACGAAACCGTCTGCTGGACTGGCTTTACTGCCGACTGCGGTAACATCAGGGGCGTCCTGAAAATAGACGGCCAGGAGGACAGGAAGGTGGATTTATACTTCAAATGCGTCCCCGAAATGATTGACGTCTCCAAGCATGAATCCGATGGTTTGGTATTCATCAACGGTTCTGTGGACCCAAGCGGTTACAGGTACAACGTAACACTCAGCATACTTGATGCCTACGGGAATCTCGTGCTTTCCGAATCAAAGGAATCAATAGGGGGTTTTGAATTCCCGGTCAGCCTGGAGCCCGGCGGGTATTTTGCGTATGTTGATGTGTTATCCGAGCATGGAAGCACAAGCAGGAACTTGGAGCTGAAGGTCGCGGGGAATCCATCACTTCTTGGCGTGGGAACCCTCGGGATTGGAAAGTTTTCCGGCGAACCCATAACATATGACGCCATTTCAGATACAATCACGATAACAGGCAATGGCCTGGAGTGCACGAAGCTCAATCCGTGCACCATGTCAGATGTGTTTGATGCGGATTCCAGATATGGATGGAACAGAGTCAGGAAGATATTCAACTATTTTGTGGTTGTTGCCAGGGTGGTGATAGGTGACGGGGACTCAGAGACCTGGATAACAACATCAAATGAGCATCTTGACATAAGGAAGGGATGGACAGTCAGGGAAGCTGCCCATCTGGTGATTGGCGACCTGGATGAAGATGGCAATGTGGGGCTGGGTTCCTGGATAATCTCCAATGTGCCGCCGGAAAGCGAGGTGAACGGCAGCGCCTCCATGCTGGTTGAAAGCGGAGGCGACCTCAGGATGTACAATTCGTATTTCAAGGTCATGGAGAAGAGGGGAGCCAACAACCTCATTGTGGATGACAGTGCCTGGTTTGAGAGCAAATTCTCCGGCATAGAGAGGGACAACGACTTCAACACCACGACGTTCGTCTACCCCGAAAGCTCGGTCCGGGAGAAATTGATACTCAACGAGAACGTCCGGGACTACCGGAACGATACCGGAAACGAAGAACCCAGGGACCTGTATATCGTAACTAAGCACCAGAGGCCCAATCTGAGGGAGAACTGGACGGTGAAATTCCTGACCAGGGGGACCAAGGACCTCAGGATTGACTACATCAACGAATCCGACGAGGAAATGGAATTCGTAGGCCTTTACTGTGGGGACCGGAAGATGGAACTCGAGCTTCTGAACGGTTCCATATATTATCGCTCATGGAACTGTAAGGAAGAGGCTACGCTCATCCATGAGATAAAGGTAGAGGGAAAGCACAACCTCTTCTTCTCCTATGGAACGGAGAATGACACCGCTTTCAATGCAGTCAAAGGCAACTGCATACGTTATGCGAACAGCGAGATAGAGGTGGAGAATGACGGCACGTGCTGCTCGGAGGGGGACCCCTGCACCATGGATGATATCTATGACACAGCCGCTAATCCGTCAAGGATGGACCACCCCTCCAATACCCAGCTCTATATCCTCAAAGTCCCGTTGAGGGTGGGCAGGTGGTCGTCCACCTGCGCGACAACGGTCGCCACTTACGAGACATGGGTGGTTGCTGAGAACTCCGTTGTCATGATCGGGCAGCCCGGTGACACTGGCAACACTGTACAGGTGTGTGAGAAGGGGAATTTCAGATTCGGCAACCTGACCGACAGCGGCCCTGTGGCGGGCTCCACCATCCAGACCTATGCCACCACACAGATATGCGACCAGGCCGCTTTGTGTGCATTTGATGATTCTGACGCAAACAACGGCGTGCAGGGAGGGGCACTATACTTCTACGCTTCCTCGTACACGAGCTTTGAAACCAACTCATACAGGAACAACATTGACGCCGGCTCGCCAAGCTCGGGCATAGGCAGCGGCGCTGCGGGTCAGGGGGAGCAGATACTGAGGATAAACCGTTTCACCCTCCAGGGTGATGAGCCGGTTACGGGGAATTACGCCCCCATCCTATATGTGCCGGCCAACACCACGCTTTACGATTACCAGGCCGTGAACTGCAGGTATGCCATGGAGATGAGCGGCGAGCCTGAGTCGGCCCTGGAGCTCATAAGGCTGCAGGACAATACTGCAGGGATAAGGATATGCTATGCGGATGGCGCGGTAAGGGAATACACCGGCATCAACAATGATTACGACGTCAGGATGGGTGGATACCACTACCTCATCGCGATAGACTCCACCATAGACGAAGGCGCAATCCACTATTCGTCCTGCGGCAGCGGCTCTGCCGATGACAGCTACATACTGAGGCAGAGCTCCTACAACGTCAAGCTAAAGGATGACGCCAACAACCCCATTGCCAATGCCACGGTTGCTGCCCGGGACCTCCAGGGCAGGCTCCAGTTCAACGTCAGTACTTATACCAACGGTTCTACAGACGAGCAGATACTGGACTTCAGGAAGATACAGGTGAACAGCGGCAGCCAGCCCCAGGCCAACTATACGCCCCACCAGTTCTACTACAGGAAATACGGGTACAAGTTCTTCAAGGGTGTGGGTGACATGCAGGAGAAGCTGGGCCTGGACATGATGCTCTTTGACAACCTCTGTACAGTGCTGAATGAAAGCGCCGCAGGCTCCCAGACAGGCATAATCTACGAACCTCCGGTGCAGAGGGAGTTCAGCGACAGCACAGAAGAGGCGACCGTGGGGACCGACGACGTTATAAACCTTGTACGGGTACCTGTCAGCCAGTCAGAGTATTTCCAGATACTGGACACCACGGGCATGAGCTCTACAAGGCTGGTGCCGCTGTCCCATGTGCCCAAGAACGACTATTCGGTTAACTACGAGAACGGTACGGTGGTATTTGACGACGGCTATGAGAGCACCACGGTCAGGCCGGTTTACTTCTCCGGCGGCAACATCACGCTTACCGAGAACAGGACGCTCAGCAACATATACGATTACATGCAGGCCCTGCAGTCTGATTACAACAACGGCGAAGGCAACCTCACGGACGTGTTTACGGTCAGCGACGACTGCGGGACCTATACCTCCTACGTTGACATGGTGCTTGACGGAACCATAATAAACCAGACAACCGAGAAGAAGGTGAATTTTGAGGAGGGGTACGGCTTCTCGGCGACATCACAGGACGGCAGTCTCATAAACATAGTGTCCGACAACTGGCAGTTCAGCTGGCATGACGATAACGGGACGCTCGCAAGGAAATATTCCTTGGGCCTGACAGTCAAGAACTCCATCGGCAATCCCATCGGGGATGTCAACGTAACGCTTGAAGATGCTGACGGGAACAGAGTCTTCTCGATAAACACGTCCTCCGATGGCACCATACCATTACAATACGTCACGCACACGTCCTACAATCACACCGGCAACAAGACTTACTCCCCTTTCACTATAAGCGCGAGCAAGAGCCCCTACAATTCATACAGTGCGCCGATTGACCTTGACGGAAAGACGAGCATGGACATAATACTGTCGCTTCCATGCAACGAGTCTCTGAATTATACCTATAAGGTCTTTTCAGGGCATGGAACCAACACCACAAGAGGACCTAATATGGAGAATCTGTCTCTGGAGGTTAGAATCACGGAAAACGGTTCTGTGGTGGGGTCTGGTGTCCTGGTTGACCTTTACATAACCAAGGACGGTACCGGCAGCGGCGCTACCTGGGATTCCGGCAGGAGGCTTACCACCAACGCTTCCGGCTATGTTAGCTTCAACTTTACGCCTTCCTGCGATAATGTTTCCACCGAGTCGGTCAACGAAGAATATGAAGTGGGCCCTCACAGCTGGTATGCTTCAGTCCAGGACACCGAACTCTGCGAGGACTCATATTCATATGATGAGGACGGCTACTACAATTTCTCAGTCAACGGGACGCTCTCCAATGTCATCGTTTTCCCCGACGGGACCGAGAACTACACGACCGGAGACAACATACTACTCCAGGGATACGTGGAAAACTACTGCGGGGAGGCAATAACCACCGAGACCAGCAAAGTATGGTTCAACCTGAGTGCCGGTACTTACAACAGCTCATGCACATTGGTGAACAAGAGTGGTGCAAATGTTTACTACTGCACGTGGCTCCCGGGAACGGACGCGGCAGCCGGGTGGTATAATGTCAGCATGCGCTCGGCCAAACCCGACTATTATGAGAACATGACAACCAAGATGCCCACCTCCACATTCTTCTTTTACACCGAGCCCACGCTGAAGCATGCTGATGTCGTGCCGGATACGGATTCGTGGGAGGTGCCCCATAACTTCAGCGTGAACGTGAGCAACAACAACGGGGATACCGCGAACGTAAGCCTCTACATAACAGTGAGCGGGTCCGGGGAGCAGTATATGGGCTCAAGGCAGTGCACGGACTGCTCGGATACGGCTCGAGGTTACACGGTGCTCAACTGGACCAATGTGGAGTTCCCGTGCACGGGCTATGCGGACAAATCCGTGTCCTTCCGGTTCTATGCAGAGGACAACGAAAGCTTCACATATGAGACCCGGGTAGCATTGGGAGACTATGTCAATGATGACAACACGTTCTTCCTAGAGAAATCCGACATAAGGATTGATTACCTCAAGGGAAACGAAAGCAGCGCCACCCCGCAGACTGCGGCCGAATTCGCCCTCAAGGTATTCAACCTTGACATGAACGCGTATAATATAAGCGAGACGCTGACCCTGGGTTTCAATGTCTCAACCGACGACTACCCAACTGAAAGCTACAAGACCATGGACACGAACACAAGCAACGGCACGGGATACGTGGATTTCTTCTTCTACCCGGACCAGGATTTCACCGATTCCGGGAAGAAGATATGGCTTGCCTATGTGGATACTTCTCCCGGGGCCTCTGAGTGTTACAAATATGATGTGTCTGACAGCTTCAATGTTACGGTGAATGTGAACTGGCCGCCCATGTACGATAACCTTTCAGTCAACGGGCAGGACACGGTGACCGCGGGATGGGGCGAAGGATGGAATTTCTCGGTGGATGTATGGGATACGGACAATGATGATGTCAACGTTACCCTGCAGCTGAATACCGACG
>CAZPUZ010000047.1:0-5541 GCA_964589875.1 uncultured archaeon | reverse complement strand
AAAGAGCGACCAGTATCCTATCTGGGCGAGGTATGCTATTGCTCCTCCTATGCTTGCCGCCATTGTTGATACAAGAACATCCCTGTTCTTTATATGGGCTATCTCATGTCCCAGGACGCCCTCAATCTCGTCGTCGTCAAGCTTCAGGAGACCCCTTGTCACCGCGATGGCTGAGTGTCTGGGGTCCCTGCCTGTCGCGAAGGCGTTGGGCGCATCGCTGTCAATAACATACAGAGCTGGTTGTGGTATGTTGGCCTCATGCGCCAGACCTTTTAGCTTGGACTCTGTATCAGGGTCTTGCACCTTCCTGGCACCGTACATACGGAGCACGATTCGGTCGGAATACCAGTATGAAGCAAGATTGATTATCAATGCAAGAGCCAAAGCTATGGTAGTCCCGGCGACACCCCCTATAAGCATCCCGACTACGAGCAGAATGCCCGTCAATGTTCCCAGAAGCATGATCAGATGGAGCATATTAGTCCTCCATTATACAAATCATATGTATTTTTAACCTTTAAAACAAGCCTTGAGATGGACCTAAGAAGGATTGAAGAAGAGATGTCCAGAGGCAGGCAGCTGGAGGACATACTTGAGGGATATGACTGGAAGGATTTTGAGAATATATGCAGCCAGATCTTCCAGGAGCATGGCTGGAAAACAGAAAACAATTTCCGGTTCAAGTCAGAGAACAGGTATGAAATTGACATTGTTGCGAGAAAGGGGAGCAAGGTGCTCTGTGCTGACTGCAAACACTGGGGCATTAGGCCGGGCAAGAAGACCCAGCTCAGGTATGCGGCCGAGAAGCAGAAGGAAAGGACCGAACAGCTCTCAAGGACAACGCTTCTCGGCTCGGGCAAAGAGACAGCATTCCATCCAATGGTGATAACGCTGATGCAGGAGGACATCTATCAGTCAGAAGACGTCTGGATTGTCCCTGTGTTCAGGCTCAATGACTTTCTGTTGAATTATGAAAGGTACCTAGATTAACTGCCTGGTCTTCCTGGCTATCTCTTCCGCTGTCTGCCCGGGCCGCTTGCCTGTTGTGTCAATCTCAATGACTTTCCTGCCCTGTTCCAGGGCCTCGCTCTTGCATATCTCCATTATCTCCGCCTCAACATTCTCTTCTATTTTGCGATGAAGCCACCTTTTCTTGACAAGTCTCTTCCTTAGCTCATCAGGCCTTGTCCTGAGTATGACGGCAACATCGCACGGCATGTCATGCGCATAATGCGATTCAACTATCATGCTGTTGTTTTCCCCAGACAGCTTCTCCACTTCTCTGGCGATGCTGCTTATGTCAACAATTTTGCATTTCCTCTCCCTGTCGTAACCGGAATAAAGCCCCTTCCTTGAGGCAAGGTCGTTGAGTGCCACAAGCTTCCAGCCGAGCAGTCCTGCCAGCGCCCTGGCTGCTTCTGTCTTCCCGGTGCCCGGCGTACCTGAAACTGCGATGATCATGCAATCGCTTGCTTTATTTAAATAAATTGAATTTAAGATGTTTTGTATGGAAAGCAAGCATGAAACAGTGGTATGGACCGAGAAATACAGACCAAGGACACTTGATGATGTCATAAACCAGAAGCACGTGGTTGATGTGCTGAAGTCATGGGTGGCGAAAGGGTCAATACCGAACATGCTTTTCGCAGGCTCGGCTGGTGTGGGGAAGACCACTATAGCCCATGCTCTTGCAAAGGACCTTTTCGGTGACAATTGGCATTCCAATTTCCAGGAGACCAATGCGAGCGACGCCAGAGGCATTGACGTCGTCAGGGGGAGGATAAAGGATTTCGCCAGGATGAAACCTCTCGGAGCGTCATTCAAGATAATATTCCTTGACGAAAGCGACAGCCTGACGCCGGAGGCCCAGCAGGCCCTTAGGAGGACGATTGAGAACTTCTCCGACGCAACACGCTTCATACTGAGCGCCAATTACTCGAGCAGGATAATTGAACCCATCCAAAGCAGGTGTGCTGTCTTCCGGTTCAGGGGGCTCTCCGAGGAGCACGTCATGGAATATCTCGCAAGGGTCTCAAAAGGGGAAGGCATTGAGATACCGGAAGACGCCGCCAAGGCCATATGCGAGATATCGGAAGGGGACCTCAGGAAGGCGACAAACCTGCTGCAGGCAGCATCAGCCACCGGAAACATAAGCAAGGACGGGGTTTACAGCGTCGCTGCGCAGGCAAGGCCTGACGATATAGCCAAGATGCTCAACATGGCACTTGAGGGCAGATTCGCGGATGCCCGTAAGATACTTTATGACATGCTCATTGGCCAGGGCCTGAGCGGCAGCGACATAGTAAGGGCCATACACAGGCAGTCACTTGGCCTGCAGATACCGGAGGAAAGCAAGCTCTTGATAATTGAGAAGACAGGGGAGGCCGAATTCAGGCTGGACCAGGGCGGTACCGCCGAGATACAACTTGAGGCGCTGCTGGCGCAGTTCGTGAGGTTCGGTAAGAAATAAATATGTTAGCCTACAACAATAAGGAAAGGGAGATTTCATGAAACTGATATTCTTGGGACCGCCCGGGGTCGGGAAGGGGACATATGCGTCCAGGCTAGCTCCAAAATGGCAGGTTGCTCACATATCCACGGGAGACCTGCTCAGGGCGGAAATCAAGAAGGCCTCGGAGCTTGGCATGAAGGCCAAGGAATACATGGACGCAGGCAACCTCGTGCCCGACGGACTGGTCATAGACATGCTAAAGCTGAGGATACAGGAAGAAGACTGCGCCAACGGCTTCATACTTGACGGCTTCCCGAGGACCATACCCCAGGCGGAGGCCCTTGAAGACATAACGCAGATAGATGCCGTGGTCAACATACAGCAAAGGGACGACATCATAATCAAGAAGATTTCTGCGAGAAGGCTCTGCAGGAAGTGCGGAGAAATCTACAACCTTGCCCACATAAAGGAGGACGGGCTTGATATGCCCCCCGTCCTGCCGGAGAAGGAAGGCATATGCGACAAATGCGGCGGGGAGCTTTACCAGAGGGATGACGACAGGGAAGAAGTGGTCAGGGACAGGCTTGAAGTATACAAGAAGCAGACGGCTCCCCTGATTGAATTCTATCAGAAAAAAGGCCTAGTGGTTGATGTCAAGGTCATCGGCGGGCCCGACGTCATGACAGGGATAATAGAGGAAGCATTAAATTCCAGAAAACAATGATTTAGTGATGAAAGGGAAATTAATTGTTATTGAAGGTATTGACGGCGCAGGTACAGAAGCCCAGTCAAAACTAGTTCTTGATTTCCTTAAGGAAAGGGGAACTCCCTGTGAGAGGGTCTGTTATCCGGATTACGGGGAGCCGGTCGGAAGGCTGCTCCATGAATATCTGCACAGGAAGTTTGAACTCAGCAACGAGACCCTTGTTCTCCTGCACCTCGCGGACAGGGTGAAGGACAGAGAAAGGATGACAAGGTGGCTTGAAGAAGGCAAGACGGTAATCGCTGACAGGTATGTCACCAGCACCATTGCATACCAGGGCTTCGCAGGATTCCCAGTGGACAATATTATCAGCATCGCTGACATGTTCGCCATGCCCAGGCCTGATGCAGTGGTTTACCTCAGAGTTTCTGCGGAGACGTCCATGGAAAGGAAAAGAAAGGAGAAGCAGGATAATGTTGACAGGAACGAGGAAAACCGGGGCCTGATGGAGAACATGTCCGGGTATTACGAAAAGCTGGCAAAGGAGAATGTGTACGCCAAATGGGTTATAGTTGATGGCGAGAAATCCAAACAGCAGGTCCTTGAGAGCATAGTGAAGGTGCTTGATCTCTGATTAGAGGAACTTCTCAAGCTCTTCAATATCTGTTATCATTCTCTCATGTGTGGCGGTTTCTGTGTGGCTCGGCTTGGTCTTGTATTTGCTGAAGTCCCTCTTCATCAGTATGCCTCTCATACCCACATTTTCTGCTGCCAAAACATCGTCCTTCAAGTTGTCCCCAACCATGACGGCCTCATTTGGGTTCACCTTAAGCTCATGAAGCATCAGCCTGAATATCTTGGGGTCCGGCTTCAGCAGGCCAAGCTCGCAGGAAAAAGCTACTGAATCGAACATGCCGGTGAATCCATTCTCCTTTAGATTCTTTATGGTGAAGCAGTCTGTATTGGAGAGGAGGCCTATCCTGTAACTGCCTTTCAGCCTTTCAAGGTGGGGTATGACGTCCGGGAACAGCGTCATGTCCATGGTTGAGTTCTCCCAGACGTATACGAGGGTGTCAACAAGAACAGGCTTGGGCTTCATGCCGATATGCCGGCAGAGGCTGGTCATGGCCTCTTTCTTGGTTCTGAATCGCCTGGCCATGAACCCTTCCTCTATCTCGCGGTAGAGGTTCAGCTTGAGGCCAAGAAGCTGCTCCAGCTTGAGTATGGGGTTGCTCTTGACCCCCTTATTGTATGCGAGTGTGTTCCATAAGTCAAAGACTATCGCTTTGGTAGTCATTGCTAATAAGGTGTCCTCTTGACTTTAAAAATATACCCGATGACGCAGGAGACCCAGTGTATCACCGGCGTGATCACCAGTAGCATGATCCACCATTTGCTGAGGACCACTACAATGACAGAGGAAAGCAGAAGCGAGCCGATGAGGAAATCCTCCTGATCAAGGAGAGGCGCCGGTGCCCCGCGCTTCATCGAGAATCTCCTTTTCAGAAAAGAGCCTCCCAAATCCCCGAGCATGGCCCCGAGTCCCAAGAGCAGGCCCAACTGGGCGGTCATGGGCACGATGTTCAGGGCGATTGGGGAGGCTCCCCACGGAAGGTAAGGATAAGCCAGTTGCTGTATCATGGCGATGACCATGCCGATAAGGGTTCCCGCAACCAGACCCTCCCATGACTTGCCTTCGCCGAATATGCGGTTCTTGACGAGCTTCCTTCCGCCATCAACAGGGTAGGTGCCCTTGAATATGGGCACTAGCCCGTTGGCGGCGTAGGCAGGAAGTATTAGCCATATGGCTTCCACGAGAACGTACATGTTGAAGATATTCTCAAACAGCATGGCTAATAATTGATGAAATGACTAAAAAAGAAGCACAGTGCAAATCAAACGGTTGGTTATATGGACCGGCCGGGATTCGAACCCGGGGCCTCTGCCTTTTCCGAATATCATGCGGAGGTATCGGAACCGGCATCAAAGGAGAAGACAGCTTTATCCAATAATCTCAAGCTGTCAACCCATTCTCTGCAGGTTCTGATTTGCGAAGGCAGCGATCTACCACTGATCTACCGGCCCGGCCACTCGTTGCAATGGGCCTGGGGAGATATCCTGGTTGGCGGCTTGAACTTCATGGTTGAAGCCGTCAGAATCCTATCGAACTCCCGACCCCCACGTTATCAGCGTGGTGCTCTAACCACTGAGCCACAGGCCCGTGAAGAGATAACTGCTTAATCCAACCGGGTAAAGCGGTCATGCCCTTCAACGCTCCCGATGGGATTTCCTGAAACAGACCACTCATGCAGCTTGTGTAAGTGGTCACGCCTCCTTTGAACCCATGTTACGAGGTCGAGAACCTCGTGTCCCTAGCCTCCGACCG
>CAZPUZ010000046.1:0-5555 GCA_964589875.1 uncultured archaeon | reverse complement strand
CTTGACAAGATGCAGCTGTCCTTCATACTGGCGCCAAGGGTCTCCGAGGATTAAGTTTGCTGGTTTTTCTCTGATAGCCGAAACCGCGCAGCTTTTCTTCTATCTCTTGATAGCTCTTCCCGCACAGCATGCCGCCGGCTATGAACTCCTCCCGGGTAACGTCGGCAAGGCAGAACTCGGGCGGCTGGAACGAATCCATCTCTTCTCTTGTCCCGAATTCAAAATCAGCAAGCACCAGACCTTCCAGCTTCCCATGGAAGACGTCTATCTCCGCCTTCTTACCATCAACATCATAATAATAACGTGTCTTTACAAGCCGCTTTCCCCGGATGGAAGACACTGATTCAAACTCTCTTTTAGTCAGCCCTATAGTGTGTTCATCATGCTCTGTGTGGTCATCAGAAGTAGGTGTTTTCTTAGTGATTTCAAACATGTTTCCCATCCTCCTTATCCTTATGACCGGATGCCTTGATGACACCGGCACGTAGATGTCCTCTATCTCCACTTTTTTGCAGTTCTCAAGCCCCTGTGGCAGGCTCTTCACAAGAAATGTGCGTTCCAGTTCAGTTGTTTTCATCTTATCAAGTCCAGGTCGCCGTTTATCACAACCGGACGGGCGCCGATTATCTCGTCGCTGAAGAATGCCAGTCTCTCGTCGGTCGGGACCGGGTTGAGAAGGAAGATTTTCTTGTCATGGTATAAGGCAAACATGATTTCAGCGAGCGTGGCGCCTCCGATGTAGTTGGGAATGCCGCGCTTCTCAATGTTGACCACCAGTATGCAGTCGCCCGCCTTTATCTCATTGAAATGCTTCTTGGTGAAGTCAACCTTATCGGTTTCCAGATAGTGGGGACTGTTCTTCAGCTTCTGGGCATCCTCAAAAGTCCGGAGATTGTACTTTATTATTGAATAGGGCAGGACTGGCTCGTGTCCCCTCTCCTTCAGACCTGCTTCAATCTTCCTCATCTTCTCCGGGAAGTTCACCGAGCCGCAGACCACAACCTTCATAAGCAAATTAAAGCAGCATGATTAATAAGGATTATGAAGCCCGGGGATGGGAAGCCCGTTGGGAAGATACTCAGACTAATCGGCAAAGACCTTGGATTCAGCTACAGGGGCTGGCACAGAGACCGCAGGCAGAAGTGGGAGGCAAGGCGGTCCGAGCCGTTCAAGTCCTTGATTGGTAGCGTCCTGTCCGCAAGGAACAGGGACGAGAGGACTGCCATAACGGTTGAAAAGCTGTTCTCAAGATATGACACCCCGGAAAGGATTGCCAATGCCCCTTTGGGCAAGATAGAAAGCCTCATCAGGAGCTCCAATTTCTACAGGACCAAGGCGCGCCGCGTGAAGGAGATTGGCAGGATAATCCACGAGCGTTACAATGGCAGGGTCCCGGATGATATGGACAGGCTACTGGAACTACCGGGCGTCGGGAGGAAGATAGCCGGCATTATCATGACCTACACTTTCGGTAGGGGGGTTTCAATCCCTGTGGACACCCATGTCCACAGGGTGGCCAACAGGATAGGCCTGGTGAAGACCAGGACACCGGAAAAGACGGAGCAGGAGCTGATGAAAATCGTGCCGAGAAAGGACTGGATAATAGTTAACGAACTCTTCGTTTCCTTCGGCAAGAAGACATGCAAGCCGATAGGGCCGAGGCATGTGGATTGCCTGGTCAGGGATTATTGTGACTGCTACCGGAATCTCAAGGACAAAGCTTTATAAATCTGTTATATATACTTATACAACAGATGGTTCCATGAACACAACATTAATGAAGGGCAAGGACAAACAAGTAATCCATTATCCGCAGCTTGACACCGTACTCATGGTAGAAGAATTCATACGCAAGAACAGTAGCGAGTTCAAGAAGAGGCAGCTATGGGAATCCCTTCCAAGGAAGATGATGTACCAGACGTTCTGCGTGATTTTTGATTATCTTATGGACTCGGGAAAGATAGTCACGGACAGGGAGGGCTATGTTGTTTGGATATGGAACCCTGAGATAGTCAAGAAATATATGAACAAACCTCATTTGTGGTTGAAATGACCAGGATTGTATTCGCTGATGAAAATATAAAGAAGGCCTTTGACAAGCTCAAGGAATCAAATTCCGAAAGAAGGCTTTATGAAAACCTGATGAGAGCATTTGACGATATAAAGCGTTCGCCAACAGCTTTCATAAACATTAGACAGAATCTGATACCAAAGGAATATACCACGAAGTTCCAGATAGATAATCTCTGGAAATATGATCTGCCTAACGGCTGGAGGCTCTTGTATTCGCTCGGAAGGAATGAGATAGAGATAATTGCGATTGTTCTGGAATGGCTATGTCACAAGGATTATGAAAGGAGATTCAGATACTCATGATTGATACGCACTGCCACATGGTTTATGAGGACGCAGACCCCGAACCGGCTATAGAAAGGGCCGGGGAGGCGGGCCTGGACGCCATAATAACGTGCGGGTATCCCAGGGACTACGGAAAGAACCTGGGCGTGGTAGAGAAGCATCCCAGTTTCGTTTACCTTACAATCGGGCTGCATCCCATTGACGTGAAAGACATGACGGAAGCCGAGATTGAAAAGTATCTGGATTTCATCCGCACGCTTAAGGACCGCATAATAGGCGTGGGCGAGATAGGCCTTGATTATCACTGGTTCCCAAAGGAAAAAAGCCCTGAAGAGAATGAAAAGTTCAAGGCAGCTTTCTCCAGATGCCTGGAGCTGGCCAGGGAGATTGGGAAGCCGGCTGTGCTGCATACCAGAAAAGCCGAGCAGGACTGCTTTGACATGGCAGTCTCGCACGGCCTGAAGGACGTGGTCTTCCACTGCTACGGGGGCAACATGACGCTGGCCAGGCAGATAATTGACCAGGGTTACCTAATATCGTTGTCAACCAACATGGACAGGTCCAAGAACACAAGGAAGATAGCCCAGTCCTTCCCTCTGGAGCAGCTGCTGACCGAGACCGACTCCCCTTTCCTGTCTCCGGTTCCGGGAAAGAAGAACGAGCCGGCCAACGTGAAAATGGTCGTGGAAAGGATTGCTGAACTGAGAGGCATGGATGTCAGTGAAGTGGACAGGCAGACAACACAGAATGCAAGGAAGTTCTTCGGCCTGCCGTCGGAGGCGAAGGCATGAAAGGGACATACGTATTGTTCATGGAACTGGAAAAGGACCTCATGGTTGAGGTAGGCAGGCTGGGCATCCATGAGCTGAAGAAGGGCACCTACGCATATGTCGGCTCGGCCATGGGGGACAGCGTCAGCCTGGAGAACCGCATAAAGAGACACAAGCGACTGGCAGAGAACAAGAAAGGCAGCAGGCAGTGGCACATTGACTATTTCACGACTTCCCCGGGGGTGAGCATAACCGGCGTGGTCAGGGTGAATGGCAAGGCCATTGAATGCCAGGCCGCGAAGCTGATGTCACAAAGCGGCGGCCGCGAGATCGTCCGCGGATTCGGGTCATCGGATTGCAAGTGCGGGACACATTTCTTCGGGCTTGATGAGAAGATAGCGAGTGATTTCCTGAGGCATCTTCCCGACCTTTTTTAATGCCATTTATTACCGCGCCAATTCAAGAAAATTAAATGAAGAGCACCCACGGCATGCACCACCTCCAGAAAAGGAAGAGGGTATACAAGAAGCTTGAGCCATACCCGCACCCGGACAAGTGGAAGCGCTTCCTTGACAGAATCATATATATTGCAGGTTTAATCGGGCCTCTCATGACACTGGATCAGATATATAGGATATGGGTCCAGCAGAACGCGTCAGGCGTCTCAGTGCTGAGCTGGTTCACATATTTCGTCATCGCGTTCATATGGGTGGCATATGGCATCGCCCACAAGGAGAAGCCTATAATCCTGATTTACAGCATATGGATAGTCCTTGACGCATTCATCGTCGTAGGCACCCTCATGTTCGGCTGACCAGAGACCGCACATGACTTCAAACGGTCATCAACGTCGTCGTTTATCTGGATATATTCATGGTCGCCGGTACATTGGCATATGGCCGATCAGCAGGCGTACTGGCCCCGCTCCTCAAGAAGCGTCTCATTGACGTATATGGGAGTTTCTGTCCTCACTGCCACCGCGATGGCGTCGCTGGGCCTGATGTCCATCTCAAGGACGTCGCTGCCGTGGTTGAAGGCCATGGTAGCGTAGTATGTTCCCTGGCTGAAACACTCTATCCTGACTATCAGCGGGTCCAGCTGGAACATGTCAATGAGGTCGTATATGACGTCATGTGTGGTTGGCCTGGGTCCGCGGGTTCCCATGATGCCGTGGCTGATTGAGTAGGTCTGCAGCTCGTTGCTCGCGATGGCCAGCGAGTAGCATCCCTGCGTCAGGTATATTGTTGAGGAATCAACCGAGACATCAGTCTTCACGCATCCAGCGGTGTCCATACAGGGCAGCTGCCTTATCATGGCCCCGGTCAGGCCTTCCCCCTGTACTGCCGGTGCCTGGGGGACGCCGCTCATAACCACGGAGGCCGATGTAAAGCCCGCCGCGAACACTACCACTATAACGAGTGCGGTATAGATTCTGTCATTCATTCTCATAATAATCCTCCATGAAATATTCAAGGGCCGCGACTATGTCCTTCACCTCTATTATGACGATGCCGGTCGCTTCCTCTATATCTGTCCTTATGGGTATGTTCTCTATGGTGCAGTAGTTGGCAAAGCCCATGTCTTCGCACACCCTGCGGGTCTCCACTTTGACGTCCACCGACTGGGTCTCAGGGACGAGGAACGTCTCCGCGCCTATGGACTTGGCGGCCCTGGCTTTCTCAAGCACCCCGCCCACAGGGCCTATGGTCCCGTCCGGGTTGATGGTGCCTGTGAGCATGACGCTTTCGTCAACCGTCTGGTTCCTCAGGGCCGCTATCGTGGCCACTGTAAGGGCGGCGCCCGCCGACGGGCCCTCAATGATGCTGGCATTGGCGACTATTGAATACACTATGTCGCTCTTTGAGAGGTCAATGCCCATGACCTGCTCGGCCACGTCCCTGGCCGTCCTTATGGAGTTCTGGGTATCCACCCAGAAGAGCAGCTTGTCTATGTTCACCAGCGCCTGGCCTGACCCCGGGACGACCTGCACATTAAGCAGTGTTGAAACTCCCTTGCCGTTCTGGTCAACCGCAGGCACCACCACTGTCGCGGCGGTCATCTCCGGGTGCTCGCCGGCGTTGAAAGTGTATGGCTCGTACACCATTCTCTGGCCAAAGGGTGTGTCCACCTCCTTCTCGTATATGTACACCCTCTCAGAGTTCAGGACGCTGCCTACAGTGAAGGCTATGCCGAACGTTAACAGCACCATGGCAACAAGAAGGACCCTCATAGGCTTTATTTAATATTTTGTTTTAAAAATGATGCATGGCAGGCTCACTGAAGGCGGATACCGGCATCATTGGAGGTACGGGCGTCTATGACCCCGCTCTGCTGAGGGACGCAGAGAGCGTTGAGATGAAGACTCCATACGGCAACCCATCTGACAGGATAACAGTAGGCACATATCAAGGCAAAAAAGTGGCCATA
>CAZPUZ010000045.1:0-5645 GCA_964589875.1 uncultured archaeon | reverse complement strand
CGCCATAATATTCTTTGACGAGATAGACGCGCTGGCACCGAGAAGGGGCGCAGGCAGCGGCACCCACGTCACCGAGAACGTGGTCTCCCAGATACTGACGGCCATGTCAGGCCTTGAGGACATGCACAACGTTGTCGTCATCGCAGCCACCAACAGGCCGGACATGATGGACCCGGCGCTGCTGAGGCCTGGCAGGTTTGACAGGCAGATACTCGTCCCGGCACCGGACAAGGAAGCCAGGCTGAAGATACTAAAGATACACACCAGGAACATGCCCCTGAAGGGCGTGAACCTTTCAAAGATGGCCAAGGAGCTTGACGGCTACACTGGTGCCGACATTGAGGCGCTTGTCAGGGAGGCGGGTCTCAACGCGCTGAGAAAGGACATCAAGACCAAGACAGTGACCCAGAAGGACTTTGACGAAGCGCTGAAGAACGTGGGACCCTCTGTCAGGCCGGAGGTGCTCAAGTTCTACGACAAGATAGCGGACATGTTCAAGATGCCGGCCGTGGGGAAGAAGAAAAACAAGGACGAAGACCTTGAGAGCTACGTCGGATAAACCTGCACAATATTAATTAACTGAATAAACCAGTATTTTCTATGGACCGGAAGCCCGCAGTGGCAGGCATGTTCTATCCTGCCGACCCGACAGAGCTTGACGATATGACAGGCGAGATGCTAAGTAAGGCGGATGCGAGGAGCGACTGCTTCGGGGTCATATCCCCTCATGCCGGCTACATTTATTCCGGCCAGACCCCTGCCTGGGCAATCGCTTCGCTGCAGGACGCAAAAACATTTGTCATCCTGGGGCCCAACCACAGCGGCATCGGTAGCCAGTTCGCTGTGATGTCGGAGGGTTCGTGGCAGACGCCGTTCGGCCGGGTTCCCGTGAGCACCGCTGTTGCAGGGAAGATACTGGACGCCTGTAATTTCGCTGGCGACGACGCAGCAGCCCATGCCATGGAGCATTCCGTGGAGGTGCAGTTGCCCCTGCTTCAGGCCCGTTTCAAGGGCAATTTGAGGATAGTGCCGGTCTCGGTCATGTGCACGGATTACACCGATGATTTCCTAGGCAAATGCCAGGCGCTGGGCAAGGCCATCGCAGAGCTCAGCAAAAAGCAGAGCATAGCGGTCATTGCCAGCTCCGACTTCTCGCACTACCTGCCGAGATGGGTGGCGGAGGAGAAGGAGAGCAAGGCGCTTGAGAGGATATTCAGCCTGGACGGTGCAGGCTTCTTCAAAACACTGGAACAGACCGATGCATCGGTTTGCGGATACGGCCCCATAGCAGTCCTGATGTCAGCGGCTGATGCGCTCGGCCTGAAGGCCAGGCACATCCACAAGTCTGACTCAGGTGAGAAGACCAAGGACTATGAATCCGTAGTGGCCTACCATGCAGTCGGTTTCTACTGAACTAAAGGACATGAAGAATGCCCCAGTAATCTATAAACTCAATCCAAAATGAAAAATGAATCTGGAGCCCGGGGACGCAAAAGCAAAATCATCCCCAAGCTTGTTTGTCAGAATGCTAGCCGCCAATCCTGAAGATCTTTGTGCCGCACTTCGGGCAGGTGCCCTTCGTCGCGGGCTTGCCGTTCTTCAGCTTGACCTTTTTCGGATCCTGAATTTCTCTTTTGGCTTTGCACTTGACGCAGTAACCCTCAACCATGTTTAAAACCTCCTGCAAGTATTATGTTAAATATGCAATCCCAGACTTATATACGTTATTTCGGCTGAAAAACGGGCTTTCCGGGCTTTGTTTTTGCTAGAAACGCTTTTAAGCCGCGGAATCAAAAAGAATCTGTGAGTGCATGGCAAAGCTTCCCCTGGCCCCTTTTGAGAAGATACTCAAGGAAAGCCGCAAGGGCATACGCGTCTCTGACGAAGCGACAAAGGAGTTCGTGTTCCTCATCAACGAGATATCCAAGGACCTGGCCCAGGAATGTGCAGACCTTGCGGAGCATGCAAACCGCAAGACCGTTCTCGCCGCCGACGTCAAGATGGCAGGCAAGCGGAGGAAATACTGAACAGCATATAAGTTATTAATAATCGTAACCAATTCTAATCATGGAAGCAGACCTGAAGCATGTCGTTGACGAGATAAGAAAAGAAAAGGGCGTGGATGCCATATACCTGTTCGGCTCTGCGGCAACAGGAAAACAGAAACCCTATTCTGATACAGATATCTGTGTCGTGACGGGAGGAGTAGCTGATGAGAAAATGATTCTCAGCAACTCATCCGATAAGATAGACACCTCTATATTCTGGAAACTCCCCCTGGGAGCCAGGTTCAGGGTGGTGAAGGAGGGCAAGCCACTCTATATCAGGGACAAGAGAAAGATGCAGAGGCTCGCCAGCGATACTGTGATGGCTTACCTTGATTTCAGGCCCCTGCTTCTTCGCTACTCGTCAAGGTTTCTGAGTTGATGATATGGCAAGCTACGACACTGAGAGGCTGGGGAAGATATTCAGCGACATTGAGAGGTACGGCAATGACCTGTCTTCCATGGGCATCAAGTCCGTAAAGAGCCTTGAGGACAAGAAGACGTTCTATTCAACCTCCATGCTGCTATTCTCCATAATCAACAGGACCATTGACCTTGGGGAGGAGGTCATCGCGGCCAACAACCTTGGCATACCGGACACCTACAAAGACATATTCTTCCTGCTATTCCGTGGGAAGGTGATAAACAAGGCAATGATGCAGAAGCTCTCAGGCCTTTCCCATTACAGGAACCTCTTCTCCCACAACTATCAGGACTTCGGGGAAACGGAAGTTTATGATGCCTTCAGGGAGATCGGGGTTGTCAATGAGTTTGTCAAGAGAGTGAAAGCCAAGATTCGCAAAAACAGAGCCTAAAATATTTAAACTTATAAGCCAAGGAATAACACTAATATAGCATTAAAGGTGTTTATCATTCCTTGCGGAAAGAAAAGAAAGCGCTCAAAGATGAAGAAGCACAAGCTCAAGAAGAGGCGCAAGAAGATGAGGCACAGGAAATAAGCAAAGTGATTTCATGGAAGAATTGAACCAAATCAGGCTTTCTCTTGGAGTGCACGTGGTCGTGGCGTTGCTCATGGGATGGCTGTCATTTATCATTGCGGAGGCCACCCGCAGCCTTTACGCCATAGGCCTTGGCCTGGTAGTCCTTTATGTTGTTGGCTTCGCTGTCCAGAAGGTCACCGGCAAGAAGGGCATCAAGTGGTGGGCAGGCAACGGCCTGATAATCTACCTGTTCTTCTGGCTCATCGGCTGGACCGTCTTCTTCAGCATGGCCTGAGATAGAAACCGGAACCCTGAAAAAAACTGTTATGCGTCTTAGCGGAGGGCGCGGGCATACGCTTCCCTGGTTGTGTTGTCATAATCCTCTACGGAAACGAAAACCGGATACAAGCCCGAACCGCTAATTGGCTTTCCGGTCACGTCATATGCGATTTGGCCCATCCTTTTGGTCCCATACGCGCAGCTGCCAAAAGCCTTTCTGTCCATGTTGGAGAGGAGCATCTCCCTTTCTGCGAGCTCGGGATGCCTTCTCACGATACCACCGATGATGATTCAAGCCAAATCAGGCTTAATAAGTATGGTGTATGCTGTGTTGCGATTTAAAAGCCAGCCGGTCCTTCCTGGTATCCCAAAGCAAACCAATGTCTTTATAAGCAACCTATATATTCTTCTAACTTGCGGGATGACGAATATGGAAAGAAAGATTATCGGTATCGACGAGGTTCTTGACTTCGGTGAGACAGCAGAGCCTGCATACAGTGACAGCCACGGCATCGAGTTCCCGGGCATGCGCTACGGACTGACCACGGCGATGCGCGGATGGGCAATCCCGGGGCGCGCGCTGGAAAGGGGCAATACGCGCAGGAAGCTGAAGCAATTTGCCAATACTCTTTACAGCCTGGACGGCTCCCCAAACAATCCGGGCGAGACAGGCTATTACTGCGGGCCGGTCACGCTGATACCGTGCTTCGCGGATTCATACCAGTACCATACTGTCCACGAGCTGGCGCACCAGTACTTCGGCTCCAGGCTCGCCCTTGACTCAAAGCCGGTTGACGGAATGACGGGCGTGCCTGACAAGATAGCGCTGGCCCTGGACGAGGGGTGCGCCGAGATGATGTCAATCTTCAAGATGGACGGCCTGCTGGACGAAGCCAACCTGCGGACGACAAGAGAAATGATAAAGAGATACCAGGAGCATCTGCATGACAGGGACGCATTCCGCAAATGGCAGAGGAGGTGCAGGCTCAAGACCCACATGACCGATTACCACCATGCCGTGGGCCTGAACTTCGTGGTCTCGACATGGGAGCCGGGCCAGAGCTTCAGGAAGTATCTGGACATGATAGAGGGCAGGCTGCCCACAGAAGACGACATAATCAACCCGAAGAAGTACCTGGACAGGTTGTGACACGCTGCGCAGGGGACAGGCAATCCCGTCTTAAAACCCAATCCAATATGACGGACATCTCATGAATATATTATCATATATACTATACAATATTAACAGCACCAATGGAAAGATTTTCCAGTCAGTTTTTCCCTGGCAAGCGAAAAAGAATCATTCCTGTTCAGTGCCTGTTGACGGGCTGAAAAACTTCTGCATCTCTTTTGATATGGGCTCTGATGGCTTGCCGCCTGTCCTGGGGTCCGGGACGTTTGGCGACGGGCTGAACATCTGGTCGCCCTTGTTGTTGACGTGCTTGCGGATGGCGTCGCGGATGGCCTCGGACCTGCATGCATAAATTCCTTCCTCGACCAATTTGTCAATCTTTTCCAGAAGCTTCCTGGTTATCCGAATCTGGATTGGAATCATGCTGTACACCAATTTCACCCCCGCCATTTGTTTGTTGTCTGGAAAGTTTTAAATCCTTATCTGTTTTTTGTCACCAAAGAGGCATCATGGACAGACACTACAAATGTAGTGCGAAAAAAAGGGGTTTATATATCTGGACTTCAATGAAAAGTTGTGGTGATTTTTCGCTGCAAAATCAAGGGTGACATGCATCATAGGAAATTCGTCCAATTCGTTTAACTTTGGTCCCTTGGTTACACTCCTTGTTACTTTTGCTCTGGTCTTTGCTGTCGGCGCGGTTGGGGTATTTGCAACTCACACTAGCACAGCAGATTTGCAGCCGGAGTGGTCTGCCGCAGGAGAAAACATTGATTACACTGTAACATTATGTAATGAAAACGGAAGTACTGACGGAATTGACGAAGTTAGGATATACAAAAATGAGGATTACACAGATTTTATTGCTGATGAAAAGACAGGCTGGTACAAAGGCGCTTATAACCCTATTAAAGGTTATTATCCTTACACCGCAAATGACGCCAACAGTTATATTGACGTAGGAGAATGTACTCCTTTCACTTTTTCTGCTACAGTCCCTACTAATCCAGATGTGGTATGTGATCTTTCTTGGAAATTTGAAACAAGAGATGTAACCGAGACATGGTTAGCAATTTTTGATACAACGAGTATAGATAGCGATCCACCCATCATTAATAAAGGACTTGTTGGTGTCAGTTATGGAGAACATTGCCCACCTGAAAATGAAAATCAGGAATGCTGGATACGACAGGATACTGAAATTGTAGTTCAAGTAACTGATGACATTTCTGAAGCGTGTGACAGTGA
>CAZPUZ010000044.1:0-5737 GCA_964589875.1 uncultured archaeon | reverse complement strand
GCGGGGACCTCTATGTTATCGTCTTCAAGGTCTGACATGGCACACTTCGCGCCGAAGACACTGCACGCCTTTCTGAATCTTGGCGCCCTGTCCTCGTCATCCTTCCTGCAGAGAGATAGAATGGTCCAGTCAGCGGCAGGATTCTCAAGTATGGTTCCGCCGCACCATATAGTCTCGTCATCAGGATGCGCGACAACGACCAAGGATTTCTGCATGTTAATATATCCGTGGCAAAGAATAAATAGGTGGCTTGAGATTCTCCGGTCTTTCAGATGAGCAGCAGAAGATTGTTTGCGGTCGGCGACCTTTGCATGGACATAATCACGAGGCCTGCCGCCCGACCAGCGCCGGGCGAGGAGAGGTCGCTTGAATCCCTTGACGTACAGGTCGGCGGCAGCGCCGCCAACTTTTCAGTTGTCGCGGCCAAGCTGGGCCTTCACCCCGTTCTCATCAGCGCCACCGGCAATGATTTCGCCGCTCCTTTACTCAGGCGCTCTCTATCGGCTTCGGGAGTCAGGCCCATACTCGTCAGAACGGGGAAGAGAAGTTCCTTCTCTCTGGTATCAGTCTCCAAATCCGGGGGGCGGTCAATCCAGTCAATCAACAACTGCCTGGACGAGCTGAGCATTCCGGATGTGAGGAAGCGCATCATCACCCGCATCCGTCCCGGGGACATAGTCTTTGTCGGTGGCTTCTACCACATGAAGAAGCTGAGGAACGGTTTTGAGAGCCTGCTCGCCGAAATCAGGTCGCGCGGCGGAATCGTCATGTTTGACACTTGCCAAGACACTTCGGGAAGATGGGGGATCAACAAGCTTCTGCCTTTCATTGACGTGCTGTTCGCCAACAAATCCGAGCTTTCCAGAATAGCCCCGGGCCGCAGCCTGGCGGAAAGGGCAAAATACCTCCTGAAAAGGGGCGCGGGTCTTGTGGTCATCAAGAAAGGAGAGTCCGGGGCTGCGGCCTTCTCCCGCTGGATGACGAAGCCGCTGAATGCCGGTCCTCTGGAGGTGAAAGCAGCCGATACAACCGGTGCAGGTGACGCCTTCAATGCCGGATACGCTTACGGACTGACAAAGGGCTGGTCAGCCGCCAACTGTTGCATGTCCGGCAACTTCGTGGCGGCTGAGAAGATAAAGTCCACCGGCTTCACTACACCGCGGCCTGAGCAGGTTGACCGCTTCATAGAAAGGCGCAACAAACCCCAGCTAATCATAGCAGGGAGCTATGATGAGATGAGCAGCCTGGCCGCATGCCTCGTAAGTGAGCATGTGAAGCGGGGCGACTCAATAGCGCTTCCAACTGGCAGGACTCCTGTCGGTCTCTACAGGAAACTGGCATCCATGCACATGAGAGGGCTGGACTTCAGCAGGTCGCGCTTCTTCGCTCTTGACGAATATGTAGGATTATCCAGGACAGACAAGAACAGCTTTTCCTTTTTCCTGGAACGGCATCTTCTTGGCAGGGTCAACGCAAACAGAAGAAATGTGCACCTGCTCAACGGAAGTGCAAGGGAACCCGAAGCCGAGTGCTCAAGGCACGAGAGGGCCATACAGAGACACGGCATAGGGCTCTGCATCCTAGGCATAGGGAGGAACGGACATGTAGCCTTCAACGAGCCCGGCAGCCCGCATGACAGCGACACCAGGGTTGTCAGGCTGACTGATCAGACAAGGGAAGTCAATGGCTCAGGCTTTGCTTCCGGCATGGCGCCTCCCATGGCCATGACAGTGGGCCTCGGTACGATAATAGATAACAGCCGCTCCATATTACTGCTCGCTTCCGGTAAGAGCAAGTCCAAGGCAATCAGGGATATGATTAAGTCTGGCAAAAGCAAAAAATCCCCGGCCATGGCACTGCTGGTACATCCTGATGTAACAGTCATAACTGACAAGCAGGCAGCCGGACTATTAAGATAATAATGCAAGACCCTTGTAGAATCTAGAGCTTCTCAATCTCGCCGTTCCTGCCCTTGGATATCTGCTTCTTACCGTTCCATTCCTTTACCCAACCGTCGGTTATCTTAAGCTTGTCGCCGGCATCCACGGTGTCTATCTCCCCATTCCAGAGAGTTAGCTCCATCTCACCAGAGTCGTCCTTTATGGTGCAGTTGCAGACCCTGTTGGTCTTGTCAAAGCGCGCGAATTCCCTGACGTCGCCCTTGCTGACAACCTCAACTTCCTCGAGTGTGGCGTTGTTGTTCGGCTGAACTTCACTGATTTTCATACCAAGAATTAGGTCTTCATGCTTATAAAGTCTTGCCCCTGTAATATTATTCCAATGAAGAAGCTGCTTGTCCTATTGACTATAATAATAGTGACTTGCTTTAGCGGTTGCGTGAGCAATATGGGGGAAACAGCGTGGCGGTGTTCGACACCAGCATGGGCACGTTCAAAGTAGAGCTTTTCGAAGACCGGATGCCCAACACCACGGCCAACTTCATCAAGCTGGCAAAAGACGGATTCTACGACAACACCATATTCCACAGGGTGATAAAGGACTTCATGATACAGGGCGGCGATCCTGAAGGGACTGGAATGGGAGGCCCTGGCTACACCATAAAGGACGAGTTCGTGGAGGGGCTATCCAACGTAAAGGGGACCATAGCCATGGCCAACACAGGACGGCCTGATTCCGGGGGCAGCCAGTTCTTCATAAACCTAGTGAACAATACATATCTGGACTTTGACAAGCCCCCAAGTACCGCAAAGCATCCGGTATTTGGCAAGGTTGTTGAAGGCATGGATGTGGTTGAGAGCATAGGCCAGGTGGAGACAGGTGCGAACGACAAGCCTGTTGGGGACGTCGTCATCCAGAGCATAACAATACAGTGATAACATCTCTTTTTAGACAAGAAACCAATAATCTTGCGATAGCCATGAGTTACTTACAGCGACGTGACAGGATTCCCGGGCAACGGCAACATTGACGTCAATCCACTGTTCGCTGTCCCCGGATGCTGGAACCCCAACGCCACATATGATGACTTTAGTGATGATTTCTGGATGGCCGGTGACTATCACCTCAGATCCGGAGCCGGCCGCTGGGACCCTGATGCAGGTCCTTCTGAGTTTAATCCAATGAAAACTCTTTGGGCTGGGAGCATTCCTTCCAGCCCCTTATATTTGTCAACTAAAAGGGATATATAATGTTTCGGGTTTTACCAAAGCAAACCGTGATACTTATAACCAAAATCCCCATATCTTATTCATGAAGACAGTTCTGCTCGCTTCAGGTATCGTAATTATTATAACGATAGCCATGGCAGCGGCATGGTTGATACCTGTAAACAGAGGTCCCTCTGACTGGTTAAAGGGCCAGCCTGCGCATGTTGATGAAGTCCAGATACAGATAATGGAATCCTTCCCGGTACAGGTACGTGCGGTCGCAAAAGGCTATCTGCCAAATCCTTGCACCAGGATTGACAGGATAGACGTCGGACAGACCACATATGGCGATTTTGAGGTAACGCTCAATACGCTTGCCTCTCCTGACCCTTGTGTGCAGGTATTGGAATCGTTTGAAGAATCCGTTCCATTGAACGTAACTGGCTGCGAGGCAGGCACCTATGAAGTCAGGTTCAACAACCCCGACGGCACCCAGACCATAGCGAATTTCACGCTGCAGACTGATAACTTCCTCAGCGCCGCCGGAGATTCGGGCTTCTGTGAATCAGACGATGAATGTGAGACTCCAATGGATTACCTGATCCAGTCTAACTGCCCGTTCGGTTCTGCCTGCATTGACAACGAATGCAGGGTTGTCTGCCCGCTGAGCTACCATGACCCGGACCCGAACGTGAGTATATCATACCAGCATCCCTGCAATACCAGTTCGGACTGTGACTGCGGCGAGCGCGGCGGCAGGACCTTGGAATGTGTATGCCATGATGGTTATTGCCTGTCGGTTGAGCTTTGATAGATTGAGAAACGTCTAGGACAATATCTCTTTCGCCTTCTCAACAGCCAGCCTGTCGTCAGCTGCCCTGTCCTTGGAGTCCTTGATGCTCGCAAATCCCACGAACACGCCATTGGCCTTCTCCACAATCTTCCTGAAGCCCTTTTCCGAACGCCACGGATGCCCGCCGCAGACAGTAACCGCCCCGGTTTTCTTTCCCTTCAAATCCACGTCCTTCATGAATTCCTTTATCGGCTTGCACGGGCTGAATGTCCAGATGGGGAAGCAGAAAAGAAGCCTGTCATACTTGATGATGTCCTGCTTCTTTGTCGGCAGACCGTTCCCGTCAATCTCCATTGTGCCGGCTTTCAGTGCCTTTGATATGGCTCGTGAAGCCGAACGATTATTGCCGGTCTTGGAGTAGAATATCACGAGGGTTTTCATGGTTGACAATATTGTTTAAATATGATATAAACGCGAAGGCCATATATTAGGCAGCTAATGATACTAAGAATATGGCCAAGAAATCATGGTTCAGCAACGCAGGTTGCAGGACGAAGGACAGTGTTGGCAGCGGCGTGGGTGGATGCTTCTACTTTCTGGGCTTTCTGGGCATGCTGGCTTATCATCTCAACACCGCACCGACATTGCTGGATCTGGTAATCGGGTTCTTTCAGTCTCTGGTATGGCCGGCGTTCGTTGTGTTCAGTTTGCTGAGCTTTATGGGTGCCTGACAACAGCATAGAAACAAGCAATCTTAAGAGCCCCCGATAGAGCCAGAACCCTCGGTTGAAGTAGCCAGTTTCTGTTATATCCAATGGTTATATGACCAGAAGGTCTAAATAGCCTGGTCTTCTTCTGGGTTTCTCAATAAATCTGGTTTCATTTTTTGTAGAAATCGATAAATTTATCGAGAGAAACCGACTTTCCATGACTACTTATTTGTCCATTCTTTGAAAGGGTAATATCGATTCATTTTCTCCGATTCTCACTTTCATGTTGACGACTGAAGGGAAGGATTGGCTGGAAAGCCTGGAGTGAAGTTACAGCTCGATAATAGTATTATTTTGTCTATTATGACTTAGTCCTTATTCCCCTTACCGGCAGCTTCATCGACTTGTCTATATCCTCAGCTATTTCCCGTATAAGATCGAACGTTCGTGAGATATCGCTCTCTATCTCATCCACCAGCTTCTGAAGGTTGTTGGTACGCAACTCGAACATGCGTCCGTCCCGCCTGAGCATGCCTGCCTCTGACATCATGTTCAGGTGGTGCATGACTGCAGTCCTGCTCATTTCGACTCTGTTGGCTATGTCTTCGACCGATATCTCATCGTCCCTGCCGACTTCCCTCAGAACGGCCCTGAAAACCTTCAGGCCAGTTTTCTGCTTATCCCTTTCGCCAAGCATGCCGAGCGATTCGCAAAACCATTCCAGATCGCTTTCCAGTGTCTCTTTGGCAGGCTGCTTCAGTGAGCGTATTGTTATCTGCTGCATAATTCACCTCGATTACTTATTGGACCGTTAAGTTTAAATACTTTAAGTAATAATATACTACTTGAAATAGAAATAAAACATCCTGGTAGTATCCGTATGCAGCGGATTGTGTATGAAATCGGCCGAAATAACAAAACCGTTTGGTGAGTTACATGCCCTATGGGGGTTTCGTACATACGCAAATGCCTGCGGGTGCTGCAGGAAAGGAGGCCAAACCCCTCTGGAGGTTATCCAGCTTTGACTTAAGGTAAGATTTGGTCTTTGCGGCCTGTCAAATATCTCTCAGGGATATGGAACAGGAGGATTGCTTTCAGGTGTTTGGTTAGTCACCTGAGACAGCATT
>CAZPUZ010000043.1:0-5927 GCA_964589875.1 uncultured archaeon | reverse complement strand
AGGGACAGCAGCTCATCGTGCCCAACAACGACCTTGTCAGCTCCAGGATAAACAACTACAAGCGCATGGACAAGAGAAGAGTGGTCATCACGTTCGGGGTGACGTACCAGACCACGTCCAAGCAGATGGAAAAGATACCGGCCATAGTCACGGACATACTCAGCAAGACCGAGCATTCCGAGCTTAACAGGGTGCACTTCAAGGCGTTCGGGGATTCCGCCCTCCTGTTCGAGATGGTCATCTACATAGACTCAGGGGACTACAACGTCTACATGGACGAGCAGCAGGCCATTCTGCTTGAGCTCAAGAAGAGGCTGGAGAAGGAGAAGATTGAGTTCGCTTACCCGACCCAGACCATATACGTGAGCAAGATGAAATAGTTTTATATCCAAGCGCGTACAATAATCTAGTATGGTCTGGGCGCATTACGCAAAGGTCACTACTCTTTACTTCATAGGCGTGGCTGTTGTCATCTTCGGGCTGTATATCTTCCTGACCGGAGAGCTCTATTCCCAGACCGAGAGCTTCTATTTCATGTCAGCCGGGCTAGCTGTATCGGGCGTTGGCAGCAGATACGGTCACAAGCACCTCAGGGACCCGAGGTTCCAGAAGAAGGCCGAGCAGATCAGAAAAGAGGCAGAGAAGAAGAGGAAGCAGGAAGAGAAGGACAAAGATGCCAAAAGAAAGGAAGAGGAGAAGGTCAGGAAAGAACAGGAAAAGCAGTCAGAAAAGGAAGCCATTAAGGTCCAGGAGAAAAAGGAGCCTGAACCTGAGAGGGGTACCAAGGTGGTCAAGATAGTGATATGCCCTGATTGTGGGGAAGAGAACAAGTATACCGCAAAGTTCTGCGACAACTGCGGCAGGAAGCTCAGGCCGTGAAGCGGCTAAACAATAAATACCGCTGCACATATCCATATTCTTATGGCAGATGAGAAGCTCATACTGGTAACCAATGATGACGGTTACCTGGCACCGGGGATAAGCACCCTGATAAGGTCAATCAGGGGCCTTGGCAGGATTGTTATATGCGCGCCTAACGAGGTCAAGCACGCCTACGGAAGGTCGCATTCCATACACAAGACCATAAAACCAGAGAAGTGTGAGGTTGAAGGGGCGAAGGGTTGGTTCCTTGACGCGTCACCCGCTTCATGCGTCACAGTGGCACTGGAGCGGCTCCTTGGCAGGAAGCCCGACTTGGTGGTTTCAGGCATCAACAGGGGCGAGAACATGGGCATCATCACGCCCATATCAGGAACCGTGGGCTCGGCTGCCGAAGCCGCTGAATACGGCATCCCGGCGCTTGCGGTCTCCCAGGACATAGTTGAGCGCGGTGATGAAGTGGATTATTCCGCCGCCGGCCATTTCGCCAGGCATTTCACCAGGAAGATACTCTCAGGCGGGTATGGCTTCGGGAACTACGGCATTATCAATGTTAACGTGCCCGTGGGAGCGACGCCTGAGACAGGCATAATGGAGGCAGTGCCCTGCCAGGAACCGTCCCAGAGAAGGGATTTCACTGAGAAGGGCGACGGTTTCTCGTACCTGCTACATTTCTGGCGCGAGAAGCAATACCCAAAAGGCACGGACGTATGGACGGTCTACAACCAGAAAAAGGTGGCTGTGACCTTCCTGAAGCCTTCATATGGTTTCGTGAAGCCTTAGCATATGCCATTCTAACGCAGCCTTGCTACGAGATAGGCCCCGCACTCTTTCTTGAAAGCCCCAATTCAATGTTCCTGAATTCCCTTCAGGACCTTATACTATTCCATCTCCGGGCAGGATATCTCTTATGGAACTGGACGCTGAATAGCCGGGATTCCCGGTATTCGTCCGGTCGGACAAAAGAGCCGAGCCTCCCCCTGAAGCCCGCCTTAGTTTTCCTCATCAGAATGTATTGATATCAGAACGCCATCCAGCAAGGCTGTTGAGTACAAAACGTCTTCCGCATCATTTCATTAGCAGAAAGATTGAAAAACATTGAGATTCTGCTGCTCACTTCTTGGGAGGCGCAGGCGGGCCGGGAACGTTCTTGCCTGAATTCTTCTCATGGTCATTGTCCGCCAGGATGAATCCGACCACAGCACCCCCCACAGCATAAATCAGCAGATGCTCAATGGCCCATAATATAACGAAGCCTCCTATGGTGAAGGTCAGAAAGAGGTACACTGAAGCAGGAAGAAAGCCTGCAGTATACACCAGCAGGCCATATTCCAGGCCCCTGGCAGCAGAGCTCTTTTTCAGGGCCTTGCCAAGCACAGTATAGACCGTTATGAACAGGAAGGACGCGGTGAATCCCGAGAGCAGGCTCACGAATATGAAGCCGGTGTCCGGCATGGTCCCGCCGGCTGATGTTATCTGGGGATTCATGATCAGCAGATAGTCCATACTGGAAGGGGAGCTCAGGCTCAGTATGATGCCGGAAACATAGATCAGTTGCGAGATTACAAGAAATACTATCACAGCCATTACCACCTTCCCGGGATGGCCACTGATGTCAGACATAATATGCTATTGTCTGAGCCAGAATAAAAAGCGCCTTTCAGAAGGGTATGCCAAAGGCTGTGCTTATCTCTTCTATCCTTTCAAACTCCCTGACAAACCGGGAGCCCTCGGGGGTTATGGCGTAATAGGTCCTTCCCTTGAAGTCAACCTCTTCTATGAATGCTTTCTCAAGCAGGAAGTCCAGGTATTCCTTCAGCCTCTTGTGGGAGAGGTTGGCCCCGTACAGGATATGGGTGGGCTTGGCCTGGCCTCCCTTTTTCTCGATGGTGACCAGCATATCCATGAGGATATGCATCTTGGACCTTCTCTTGTACTTCATCGCCTGCTCACCTTGAACAACACTACAAGAAGCGATAACGAGCCCACTATGAGGCACAGGCTGGCCAGTATGTAGAACATAGCATAGAGGAATGTGAAGAAAGACAGCAGGTGGAACAGACCTATACCTGAGAACGCAACGAACACTGCGAACCCGCTGCGCGTCCTGGTCTCGTGCCAGTTGATGAAGCTCCTGAACACCACGAATGCCAGCATCAGAACAGAAACCAGATGGAAGAAGGGGAAGAATATAAACCACCAGGGAAGGAACGCGAACATGGGCTTGTTCTGCTTCTTTTCAGGCAGGTACATGCTCACAAGGAAGCCGTAGGCTATCAGTGATATGGCGTAGTACAGGAAGAAGCCGAAATCTATGATATCAAATGTCTGGTCCTGGACCATGAAGCCCGGGTCGGCCATCCTGAAGGATACATACGTGCTGGTCATGGCCAGTGAAAGGAAGGCTATGCTAAGCACGGTGAAACCCATGAACAGGTAGAAATGCTGCTTCTTGCCTGTTATGGCATATACCTTATATGCATAGAAAGCCGTGGCAAGCCCTATGATAAGCGCGACTATATAAAAGATAGCATCTATCCCGAAAAACCAGTTGGGGATGAATGTTGACAGCGACATGATACCTACCGCACTGTATCGGACCTTACATTATATTGTTTATCGGGTTTCTCTTAATAAATGGATTGCTTCATTGCATGTTATGGACTTATGGTCCGGATTTTGGCTTCACAAAGGGTATTAATATACCCCGACAATTCAGGTATAGAAAGAAAGTTTTGGCTAGATCCCCCTCCTGCCGAAATCATATTCTTTCTAAACCCCGCTGGCAGCATTCGCTGCCGGCAACCCCCTCAATGAGGCTCCACCCCATGGCCGAGAGGGATTTCCCCCTGCCACCCCAGACATATTTATACACTAAGAACCAATATGAAGATATGAGGGGTTTTTCAGCTTTCTTTATAATTGCGTTGTGTATGGCCATGTTTGCAGCTCCGGTTATGGCAGGATGCCCGTGCCAGTCAGGCAACCAGGTCCAGCAGGAGGCAACCACAGGAGCCGTGCTCGCAGCCAGCGAGAACACCACGCCGGCACTTGTAGCCGCCCGAGAGGGGTCAGACCTTGCCAACGCCGCCGAGATGGCAAGGAACATGACGAGAGAGATGATTGCAAGCATCAATGTTACGGGCATCGGACAGAACCTCACCCGGTCACAGGAGAGGATCATGAGCAATGTCATGGCCACCCACATGGTCAATAATATCAGAGAGCGGGTAGCTCCGGCGTTGCTGACTGTCAGGAACCGGCTCGCGCTGGTCCTTAACAACACTGAGAAAGTACGGATAGGCAGGGATGTCAGGGCCAGGATAAGGCCTGTCACAGAGGAGATGGAGCACATCAGGATAAATGGCACTGCTTTGATAATCCATAATGTGACTAATCCTGCCGTGCAGGTACAGATGACAATAAGGAGAGAGAACGGCACCGTTACCAGGAACATGACCATAACGCGGACCAGGGACCAGAGAAGGCTCAACATATCCGTGGGCGGCACGAGCGTAACCACGGAAAGCGAGGTTGTTTATGAGAATGGTACCCTGTACATCAACCATAACAACAGGACCATTGAACTCAGGAACGGCCCGGAAGAGATAAGGCGCAGGCTCCGGGAGAGGCTGGAGCATGCCAGGGAAATAATTGACATGAGACTTGAAGTGGCTGAGAACAGGCTCAGATATGCAGTGAAGACCAAGACCACGAAGAAGATACTGGGACTGTTTGATGCTGAGGTTGAAGAGGAATCCGACGTGGATGCGGATACCGGCGAGGTGACCAGCACCCGCGGCCCGTGGTGGGGTTTCCTGGCCTGGTAAAATACGGATTTCTGGCAGGACGGTTCCGGGCAGATCATCCAAAGACCTATTATTCAAAAGACGCCATCCTCCTGGAAAATGCCGTTTTTTCCATTTGTTACATATGTAATATCTGACTGAAGCCTGGATTATATCGGTTTTCAGGATATATAGTATATGATTACCATAGAAAAAGCGAAATTTTCAAAAGTCAGGTACATTTTCGGCCAAAACAGCTTCAAACAAGTTTCTTTCTAATTCGAAAAATCCATGACTTTTTTATGGTACAAATATACTATCATGCCAGCCCATGCTGGTTAGCCGCACATTTATAAGAATGGTGGGTAAAATATATACCATGAACATGGGGATTGCCAGGCTTTCTCTGCTTATCATTCTTGCTCTTGTCGTATCCATATCAGGCTGCATAACCACTGACCCGACTGCCCTGGCCCAGATGAACCCCATGGTGCAGCAGTTCATGGAGGAACATCCGAACGCCGAGATAAGAGTTACTCATTACACTGTAGAGGAATCCGAAGCCATCCTTGACGAGATTATGGAGGACTGCCAGAAGGCCGACATGACAGCCAAGGATTATTACAAGATCACAATCGAAGACCCTGTCGAGGGCATGCACATCATAGCATGGGTTGACTGGGAGAACCAGATAATCGACTGTGCCATAAAGAAGGGCACAGACACCAGTGAGAGCGAGATTGAATGCAAGGAGCATTACAAGGTCAGGTGCTACGGGGATAATCTGTACTGGTTTGATTCATGCGGCAACAAGGAAGAGAAAAAAGAGAGATGCACAAAAGGCTGCGATAATGACCACTGCATTGGCGAGAAGACCTGCGAAGACATGGGCGGCAGATGCATACCCATTGATACCACGGAAACCGAGGTAACGTCAATATCCGAGATAAGCGCGTTCCAGGAGACCGCTGTCACAGGTGGCGTGCACACCACCTCCAGCGGCAGTGGGATATCAGCCCCCACTACATCATCGAGCGGGGGGACGTGCGCAGCATATTACATGTGTCCGGACGGCTCCAGCGTACAGTACTGCCATCTGGTGAAGTCAGAAACCGAAGTCAATTGCATAGAGACGGATGCAGGAAAGGCGTGCTCCACTACCAGCGGAACCGTGAAATGCGTGTGCCAGGAGAACCCTGAGAAGCTCTGCACAGCCACTTACAGCGTATGCGGCGAAGGGTTCAAGAAGGTAGAATACTG
>CAZPUZ010000042.1:0-5969 GCA_964589875.1 uncultured archaeon | reverse complement strand
TACTACCTGAGCGAGACTGGGGCGAAGGGGACCATCCAGTACTACGTCACCGACCTCAACGGTGTCCCGCTGAGCGACGTCAACGTCAGCATGAGCTACAAGGAGCCGGGGAGCTCATTCCCGAACCAGCCGATAGGCGACTACATCACTGCCAACGGCTGGATACTGCCGAATGCGGAGTTCCAGCTGGCAAGCGACTCCTCGACCGGGACGTATTCACTCAATTCCACTTCGAGCTTCTACGACCCGATCGTCAATTACACAGCTGAGAAGAACGCGAGCACGACCTTCAGCGTCTCGAGCGTGGCGGCCGGGGGCGGGCTCTTCGCCGACGTGGATACCCAGGTGGTGTGGTATCCGGACAACACGATGACATTCATAATAACGGCATATGACACCAACTACAATCTGGTCGAACCGGATGCGTTCAACCTGACCGTCTATTCCGGAAATCCGCTGCTGAACAATGTCTACCTGAGGAGCAACCTCTCAGATTCGAGGGTGCAGAAGATGTACATCGGCAACTCCAGCACGAAGTTCGTGTACGTGCTGAGCTATACCATGCCCGCGAGCACGTCGAACGGCGACTACTGGGGGGTCATCGACGTCGCAAAGGACGACATGCAGTACGTGGGGCATTTCAACTTCCAGGTGAGCTCCGGCCTCTACGACGTGGAGATAGTGCCGCTCGAGGACGAGGTGTACAAGGAGGACTATTTCGACTTCCAGATCATCCTCAAGAACATGGGAAGCGTCACCCAGGATGTGGACATAGAATACTGGGTCACGTCACCGGACAACATGACATGGTACTACAGGAACCTCACCGTGAAGACACCGGCGCTCGAGAACACCACGCTGACCAGGAGCGCCTACATATACTCCGGGCAGCCTCTTGGCATGCATACCATACACGTAAAGATGACGTACAGCCTCGTCAAACCGCCGATAATATCATCCTCCACCTTCATGGTGGTACAGAAGCCACCCGAGTCCCCCGAGGAAGAAGAGGAAGAGGGCGGACCAGCCGCCCCGGCCGGGCCCTCCGGGACAGTGAACATAAGCATAATTGAATACCCCGATAAGATAAGCGTTGTAAGGGGCTGGGAAGACATCAGGTATGTCAAAGTAATGAACACTGGAGACGGCACTGCGGATAATATAACGCTCAAGCTTACCGGCCTGCCATCCCCCTGGTATGAAGTCAGGCCCGGCGTATCAGGCCAGCTCAGACCCGGCAACACCACGATATTCGTCATATCATTCAAGATACCCGCCAACGCCATGATAGGTGAATACAGCATAACCATGCTGGCATCTGACGGCAGCTCGTCCGACGAGAAGCCCACGAAGCTCAAGATATTCAAATCTGAGAGGGAGCTGGTAGAGGACGAGCTGGACAAGGTGAGGGACCGCTACAACGACGTTGTGGATGAGACGGACACGGCTGAGAAGTACGGGAAGGATGTCACGAGCGTCAGGTCCATACTTGATGAGGCCAAGGCCAGCATAGACCGGGCGGTTCTTGAGTTCAATAACGAGTCATACACACAGGCCATGTCTTTCATAAACACGGCCAATGAACTCATCACCAGAGCCCAGGAAGAGCTTGGCATGACCAGGTACAGGCCTGATGTCGTGACAGAAGGCATACCATTGTGGCAGATAGTAGTCATAATAGTGTGCATACTGGCGGCGAATGCTCTGCTGCTCATCTGGAGGAAGAAGGCGTACAAAAAGATTGACTTCAAGCAGGACCTTCTTAAGGTTAGGAATGTTATCAAGTCCAGAGCGAAGCCCGCTGGTGAAGGGGTGCCCCACGTTGACGTGGAGAAGAGGAAGATGCAGAGGGTGCTTGACCTGCTTGAGAGCGAGATGAAGGACGGACTTATAACGAAGAAGACATATGAGGAACTCAAGAAGAGGACAGAGAAGAAGATGAAAGGAAAATAAGGCTTTCAGCGCCCTAGCTTCTGCATGATTCTTGACAAGAAGCCTGTTGATGGCATGTACTTCTCATCTATCAGCACACCCGCAGCATGGAGGAATCCCCTGCTGGCCTTGTCATTGGGCTTCATCTTGACGGCGGGGGTCTTGAAGTTAGTGCTTTTAAGTATTATGTCACTCTCGGGGACGCTGGCTATGACAGGCAGGTCGGTGAACTTGGTTATCTCCTTCTCGCCAAGCTCGTATGAATGATTCTTCACGCGGTTCATAAGGATGCCTATCGGCTTGGCATCGTCATTCTTCAGGAGCTGGCACGTCTTTGTTATGTCAATCACAGCGGGAATATGCGGGGTGGCTACGAAGAGGACCTCGTCAGCGGCCCTCATCGTCAGCAGGGACTCGCTGCTGAGTCCCGGAGCGGAATCCAGGATGACTATGTCGGCTTCGTATCCCTTGAAGGCATCCTTTATCTTTGAGCGCAACCGGTACATGCTCATCCTTCTGAGGTCTCTGGAGTCAAATGATGCCGGTATTATCTTCAGCCCTGTTGAATGCTCATATATGACCTCGTCCATCCCGGCATTCTTCTGCAACACATCGTTAAGGGTCGCTGGCCAGGAAGATATGCCCCCGAGATATAGGCTGAGGTGTGGATTGGTCAGATTACAGTCAACTACGACGGTCTTCTTTCCGTAATGGGATGCGAGGGCGGTCCCGATGTTTGCGGTGGCTACGGTCTTGCCGACACCTCCCTTGCCTGAAGCAATGCTTATGATCTTGACCATGAGTTCACCCTCTCAAATGACTTATATCTATTGGTTTTCCTGCTTTTATTCATTTCAGACCTCTCTATCTCCTGGTTGACGCTGCTGAGCATGTTCTTTACCCATACCCTCTCTCCTATCCTGGAGAGCCTCTTCTTCCTCATGAGAAGCGCAAGCAGGACGCCCGCTACCAGGAGTATCAGAATGTAACCGTAGCTCTGGCCCGCCTCATATATCGCCGCGCCCATGAGCGAGAAGTCAGTCAACTGTGACTCCTCTTGAACTGCTCCTTCTCCTGCAGAAGAAGCTGTTGTGTCAGTCGCTGTCTGTGAAGTAAGCACGAATGTCTTCTCTGCAGAGACGCCGTCCTCCTCTGAATGTGTGTGCAGAACCACGGGGTAGGTGCCTCCCGAATCCGCGGAAGCCGTGAAGTTGATTGAGATTGTGGCCTCCTCCTGTGGCTCCATCAATCCAATGGTCTCGCTGCTGAAAACAGCGGTTATCCCGGCAGGCAGATCCTCGAGCTCCAGGCTGATGTCTTCCAGAACGGCCTGGCCGGTGTTCTTAAGCGTGAATTCAACAGCCTTCTCTCCTCCGGCCTGCATCTTGACACCGCCTGGTATTGTGATGGAAAGCTCCCTGCTCTTGCTAACCGAGAATGACCTCTTTATAGTGAGAGGGGCCAGCGGGGACTTACTGACTGTTATCTCCAGTTCAAAGTCGCCCTCCTTCTCGGGCGCGTCCATCTCCACGAGGAATGCACCCCCGCTACCTGTGCTAACCTTTTTTGAGACGGGTGTGCCTTTTATGGAGGCCTTAACTTCCGCGCCCTCAAGCCCGGTACCGTCCTCAATGCTGGCTATACCTTCCAGAACGATGGTCTCATACAGGCTGTATTCCTGCTTGTCAGTGCCGGCCTGCAAAGTTATCCCTTTCCTGTTGCCGATCACATATGCCGTTATCTCATCGTCGCTTATCTCTGCCTTGTCCCTGACCGCGTCAATGTCCGAATCAATCTCCTCCCATCCTGAGAAGCACTCATCCCCGCCCCAGTCGTCGCAGCGGTAGACCTTGAGGTCGCTTTCCGGTACCTCAACTTTCCTGCCGTTGTATCTCATGATGATGCGGGAGCTGGTAAATGAGAGGGCGGTCTCGTATGCGTAGAGTCCTGCACTGTACATGCCGTCAACACCTGATTCTTCATAGTAGTATCTTATGGGGTCGTTGAACTCGTCCTCAATCTCCACGCCCTCCAGAGTGAGGTCACTGTCATCATTCTTGAGGGTTATGTCATATGTCCCTGGTGGTATCGTGCCTGAATATCTGCCGCTGCTGTCCGTTGTGAATGTCGTGATGACGTCATTCTCGTCACGGAACTGCAGTTCAAGCGGTATGCCCTTCCCGTCGTGGCTTATCTCACCTGAAACAGGGACGGGGAACACTATCTCATCCTCAAAGGTCTTTGAGTAGCCTTCGTATTCCACTTCTACGGAAAATCCGTACCTGCCCGGGCCGAGGGAAGGCAGCTGCGCCCTGGCGGTTGTATATCCGCTGGAGTGTGAAATCTCCTCTATGTCAAGGTCCACAGAGCCCACTGAGAGGGCAATATGCTCTTCTTCCAGACCGACCTCTGATCCATGGTCTGTCATCCTCAGCTTCACAACAACGTCGTCGTTATCCTTATCGACGGCTATCAGCTCAGCCTCAGCAGTCTCGATAACCTCTAACTGCGTTGCATTGGTTATCTCCCTGCCCCTGTAAATGGCAGTCACTTCCATCTCATAAATCCCCTTGCTTCCGGGCGGGTCCTCCAGCCTGAGCTTGTATCCCTTGTCCTCTGTGAAATACATTAGCTTTATCTGTTTGTTCTGGCCACCGAGCCTGACCTCAAAATCCTCCACCCCAAGACCTGAGACGGGCATGCCATCCTTCTCAACAAGAAAGTACATATCAATACCCTCGCCTGCATAAGCTGTCTCAGGCGAGACTCCTGTAATCATGCCTGTCACAATGGAGACTGTGAAAGCGCCTTCTGCGAATGACTGGGAGGAGCCGTCCCGGCATGTTATGTTAACGGAGTATGCTCCTGGCTCTGCCAGCGAATCCCCGTCCAGGACCCCCAAGAACATGCTCCCGTTCCAGGAGAGAGCTACATGTGGTGGTATTACCGGTCCCTGGATGCGGGCCTCCATGTCCGAGGATGGTCCTGCACTACAGTTCGCAGCTATGACTATGTCCTCAGTAATCCCCTCTAGCGAGAGAGGATTCTCCGGGGATATCACCAGGCCGCTGACTTCGTGGGCCTCTGCTGAGTGGCATGCAACTGCTGTAAAAGCCACAAAAGCCAGCATGAATGCCGCTATTTTTTCATTTTCCATATCAACCTCTTAATAGTGGTCATGCTTTCTCTGTATTCCTCCCCCGCTATGCGGGAAGCTATCTTCTTGTATTCGATGCAGGCGGGAGAATATGGATTTATGAACATTCCTGGGTTGCCCCTGAAGACCCCCTTTGACAATGTGCTGTCCTCGGGCACCACACCAATCACCGGCAGGCCGCATACAGACTCAATCTCTTTCGGCTTTATCTGCTCTCTGTACCTTCTCCTGTACCGGTTGACTATGATGCCCAGAATCTTGCATTTGTTCTTCCTCGCGGCTGATATGCTCTTCATGACATCCGCGATGGAGGGCAGCTCCGGAAGGGTGACTATCACGGTTTCCTTGCATGCCTTTATCACTGCCTGTGAATTGCTCTCCATTCCGGGGGGTGCGTCAACCATGACTATGTTGTCCTCAAGTCTGGGGTCATTGAACACGCTTGCCAGCCTTGATATCCTGGTGTTCCGGAGGCAGAGGGATGCCGGTATTATCCTCATGCCTGATGAATGGATGTACATGGCTTCAAGCAAGCCGGTCTTCTTCTCAAGCACATCATTGAGGGTGAACGGGAAGTGGAACATGCCCAGCTGCAACCCGAGGCCTGAAGCCTTGATGTCGGCGTCCACCATGAGGACACTCTTCTTGAGCTCCATGAGGGCCGCAGAAATATTGATTGTTGATATGGTCTTGCCTACCCCGCCTTTTGCAGAAACCACTCCTATGCTCCGAACCATTACCAACCCCCCGTCAACTTTCAAATATTGGTTGCCTGATTAATAAGCATGAACGGCATCGGTTTCTTTGTGGGGCCGCAGAACCATTATGCCGTGTATGTGAATATGGTCAGCGTGCCCTGGCTGGCGTCGCCTGCGGGAGT
>CAZPUZ010000041.1:0-6032 GCA_964589875.1 uncultured archaeon | reverse complement strand
AATCTCCCGCTCCCGAAATATCTCCTTCAGCGGGTCAAGTATGAAGTCCTGGCCACACCAATAAAGTTTGGTTCTGACAGGCTCCGGCGGCTCAATGGCCCATATCTCAAGGTTGGAATCTCCCTCCTTCTCGGAGATGTTGCCGCAGAAAAGCGCCAGGCCGTTCTTTGGGGTCTGCTTGTAGAGCTTGAGATGCTGGAGAATCCTTTCAAGCGCTCCCATGACGTTCTTCCTGACAGCCTTGCTCTTGATGTTCTGGGCAGTGGACTGCTCCTGCCTTATCTGATCTACTATCTTGGCTAAGTTATACCCCGCAGGCACGTAAACCGTCACGAGCTCCGTATGCCTGCCGCGTATCTTGCCAAGCTTCTCTGTAATCTCCTTCAGTTTCTTGGTGTTGTCCATGCTCATCATCATTGTTTGCAGGGTAATTAATAAGTGAAAACCCAATATATTTATAATGCGGATGCGCTGTTTTTGGCGCCATGCAAGCTTGCGGGGGAATTATGGACAGGATTAAGAGTGGCGTGCCCGGCCTTGATGAGATAATGACCGGCGGCCTGCCGAGGAACCAGCTATTGCTGGTCACCGGCACCAGCGGCACCGGAAAGACCACACTGGGCACACAGTTTCTCTACAACGGGGTAAAGGAATTTGATGAGAACTCCGTGTTTTTGTCCTTTGAGGAACCTGTTGAACTCATAAAGGAGAATGTGAAGAGCTTTGGCTGGGACCTTGATTCCCTGGAAAAGAGCGGCAAGCTGGCCTTCATAAAATACGATCCTTACAGGATAGAGGACGTCTTTGACATACTTGAATCCACAATAAGGGAGATAAAGGCTTCAAGGGTCCTGATTGACTCTATCTCCGCACTGGGGCTCCATGTGAGGGACAAAACGGAGCTCAGGAGCATGATATTCAATCTCTCGTCAGTGCTAAGGAAGCTCAACTGCACCTCCATGATAATATCCGAAATAGTACACGGCACGGAACCCAGGCTTTCAAGATATGGCGTTGAGGAGTTCGTCGCGGACACCGTGATAGTCCTTTATTATGAGAGGATTAATTCTGTCTTCAACCGGTCCATGCAGGTATGGAAGCTGAGGGGCTCCCCGCATTCGCTGAGGCTGCATCCCTATGTCATAGACAAAAGGGGAATAACGATTGACTCTGAGAGCGAGGCCTACGTACAGGAGATGTAAGATAAGAGAAACCTTGCGGATTATTTCATCGTGCCGAGGCCTGTGGAAGATTTCCAGATGCTCTCAACTTCCTTCTTGGATTTCGTCTTGTAAGGCGGAAGGCCCTTGGTGACCCATTCCATGATGGTATCCTCTTCCTTGTAGTAAAGATTGATGAGCTTGCTGACTTCGTCAAACCTCGTCACCTCGTTCTTCTGCATCCATTCAAGAATCCTTTCCCTCTTCTCCAACTCCCGTAGTATCTTGGGATATGGTATGCCTTTCTCAAAGGATATCCTCCTGAGCACGTCCGAGCTGCTTATGTTCTCCTTGAATTCGTCCGTTGAAGGTACCCAGCCGAATGTCTCAATGCTGTGGGGATTGCCGGTATGTGCATCAACCGATTGCACCTCTACCACGCTCTTCACCCTCCTGGAACTCTTGCCCTTCTCCCTTGCATTGACCATCACAATCAGGACGTCAAGGGCTTCAATAAGGGAAGGCGAGAGCTCGATTGGGGGAGTCTCAAGCCTCTTTATGACGTCGCTGATGGAGCCCGCGTGTATGGTGCCCAGCGAGGGATGCCCTGAGTTCATGCCCTGGAACATGACATAAGCCTCCTTGCCTCTTATCTCCCCGACCACGACATAGTCCGGGTTCTGCCTGAAAGACTCCTTGAGCAGGTCAAAGAGGTCAATCTCCCCGTACTTCTTGCCTCCCGATTCCGGCACGCCGAAACCTGCCCTGGTGACAGACGGTATCCAGTTCTCGTGCGGGAGGTTTATCTCCCTGGTGTCCTCAATGCTTATTATCTTGTCCTCGGGCGGGATGAACATGCTCAGAACGTTCAGCATGGTGGTCTTGCCGGTCGATACGCCTCCACACAGGAGGACAGACACATTGTGCTGCATGAGGAACCACATGTATGCCATGAGCTTGGGTGATGCTGTATTCAGGTTTATCATGTCAACGGGGGACAATGGGTTTTCCCTGAACTTCCTTATGGAGAATGTGGGGCCTTTTGTAGTGACGTCCTTTGCCAGTGAAGCCTGGACCCTGGACCCGTCCGGGAGGGACCCGTCAAGCAGCGGCTCTGCATATGATATGTACCTCCCGCATCTCTCGGCGAGCTTGACCACAAAGTCACTGAGCTGGTCAATGTTCCTGTATACTATGCTGGTCTCAATTGAGCCGAACTTCCTGTGGATGATGTATATGGGGGTGTTGATACCCGAGCATCCTATGTCCTCTATGTAGGGGTCATGCATGAGGGGTTCAATCTCATTGATGCCTGCAAAGTTCCTCACTATGTAATACATTATGTTTACGAATCTCTCAGGGTCTATCTTCATCCCGGTCTCCGCGATTATCTGCTTGACCTTCTTTTCAAGGTATTCCGCTGCCTTCTCCTTGTTCTCAATGGCGGACATCTTGAGGTCAATCACCTGGCTGAGGTTCTCTTCCAGCTTGGCGAGCGTCTCAAGGTCCTTCTTGGAAAGCTCCGGCTCCCTGAGGTTATATGTTATCCCCCTCTTGTTGCCGTCCCACTTTATCTCGGCGTATGCAAATGGCTCCATGAGAGGGTATGTGAGGTCAACACTTGAGAGCTTCTTTATCTTGGGCAGGCTTACGAAATAACGGGGCTCCCTTATGGTTACATGGGGATATTTCTCAACCGGGTTGACCAGTTCGTAAAGCTTCTCTCTCAGCAGTCCCCTTGATTCGCCGAGCCTGCTGATGAGCGTGCCTATTGCAGAAGGTTTCTTGCTCTTTCCCATGAATATTATTTGACGCCTGGTTTAATAGGCTTTATCAGATGCCGGGATATGTTAGATGAATAAAGGCGAGGAATGCAATATTAAGCGAAGGCAGGATGATATAGGTTATCAGCGTCACCAGGTCGTTGATGCTCAGTCCGAGCACCTCCCCTCCGATAATCCCCATAATGCCAAGCACGGCGAGCATCATCAGCGGGGCCGCTACAAGAAGCGCCGTGTATATGTCAGCGTAAGTGGACAGCGTCTTCAGGTACTTCTCCCTCTTTATCCTGTATTCAAACAGCGCCTTGTCGGACATCTTCTTTATATAGTCGGGAAGGTTGCCTCCCTTCTCGATGGTGGTTGAGATGCCCATAAGTACCTGCCTGAAGGATGGTGAAGGACACTTCTTGGCCACTATGTTTATGGCCCTTGAAGAGCTCATGCCGAACGTGCTGACGTTCCTCACTATCATCCTTGCGTGGTTTGATATGCTGCCGTATTCGCTGAAGTCCGTGAGCATGTCGAACATGTTCTCAGGAGGGATGCCTGATGAGACTATCGCGCTCATGTGAGCCAGGGCAAACGGCAGGTTGTTCTCTATCTCAGACCTGATACTGTTGGATTTCTGGACGGGATATATGTAGAAGCCGAAGAATGTTATGGCGGCAACGAAGACAGGCATCATTACGACGATGTATATGAACACAATCATGTCCAGAGCGAAGATGGTCGAGACCGCTATGCTGATTGCCAGTGCCAACACATAAGCGAAGACGGAGATAAGCATTATAAGAGATATCCACGTCTTGAGAAGTATCTGGATGCCGGCGCCCTCGAGCTGAGGCTTGAGGGGTATGAAATGCTCCATGTTCTCTTCCACTATATTGCCGAAAAGCGCAACAGACAGCCTCTTGACTACCCCGAAATCCATGCTGATATATTTGTTTTCCAGATAAAAAAAGGGACTATTTCTTGCGCCTGACTATATTTCTGTGTCTGGCGCAGGCCGGGCATGCCCTGGCCTTGTTCTGCATGAGCATGGGGCTGCCCCTGCCTCTGTATCCCATCTCGCTCCTGAGCATGGGGTCGCTTATCTTGAAGCCCTTGACTACGCTGAAAGTCTTGTATTTCGGGACCTTCCTTCCGCAGAAGGCGCACGTGACCATTGACTCTGTGCCCCTTCCCTTTGAGTGGGTCCATCCCCTCTTGTAGAATTTCTTTTTTCCGCCCATAACATCCAGCCTACTTCTGCCTCTTTATCGGTCTGAGGTCTGATTTCTTGCATTTCCTGCAGTTCACCTTGCCGGACCTTATCTTGACTAGGTCGGTCCTTATCTTCGCCCCGCAATTCATGCATATGAATACCCTGTCAAACATCCTCTTCTCTGCTTCGGGGAATTTTCCTTTTGGCATGTCTCCTCCGATTCAAATTGTCTTTTATCCTTTCTAGGGTTATTTAAAAAAGTTAGCTTATATAAATACCAACCAGGCACATGCACGAATGCATGGCTTGCAGAGGTGGCGGAACGGCTACGCACCCGCCTGCAGAGCGGGTCAACCGGGTTCGACAGCTCGGACGGCTAGCTTGACTTCGTCAAGCTGAAAGTAAATTGAAAGTCGTCCGTGCCGGATATCCCGGCCTCTGCTCTCATGTGCCGGGAGTTTACAGATGAATGTGAAAGAAACCCGGAGTGCCGGCGGAGTGGTTATAAACCAGTCAAATCGAGTACTTCTGGTTTGCCAGAAAGGCAAGTCATGGTCCTTTCCGAAGGGACATATCGAAGCTGGTGAAGATTGCCTCTCTGCGGCAAAAAGGGAGATATGGGAGGAGTCGGGTATTGACGAACTCGAATTTCTGAAAGATTTGGGGGAGCTATAAGAGATACAAGATAGGACTGAACGGCGGGGATGACAAGTCAGAATCCAAGATAATCAGGATGTTTCTCTTCCGAACAAAACAAAGGGAACTTGAGCCGGTTGACGTGAAAATCACAGAGTCGAGGTGGGTGAAAGCTGATGATGTGGTCTCCATGCTCACTCATCGCAAAGACGGGATATTTTTCAAAAGCTGCAAGCCTCCTATATTGTCCAGGAAACCCCGATAATTATGGAGTAGACAATCACCCCCAGCAGGAAAAACGCGGGGTCCCCTTCCTTTTCCTTGGGTATTGAATCCACAATGGTTATGTACAGGAGCATTCCAAGCACCGAGCCCACTATTGCATAGTGTGCTATTCTCATAACGCCGATGATGTACGTCATGAGTATGCCCAGTAGCGTGGAAGAAGATACCATTAATCTTATGATTGGTGCCCCTTTGGTGACTGCGTGGGTTTCCCCGAATGATATGCTGCTGAGGGCGGCATGCATCATTACGGGCACTATAAAGAGTATCATCTCAAGGGTGCCGATATACTCACCGAGGTTGACGATTGCAATCCCAATCACGAAATAATATATGAAAAGAGATACCGCGTGAACCTCCTTGAGCTCCCTCTTCAGGACATTGGTTGATTTTGTGTGCCTGTATATGTATTTCTCAAGTATGTGGAATATGGAGAAACCTATGAGCACGAACACCAGCGATGTTTTGTTCAACATCACATCAATCTCGTAAAGCTCCGGAAACATGTGAAGGAAGAGATATGTTATGAAGACGCCGGAAGACAGGGACAACAGCCTCATCTTGTTGGGACCATGCAGTCTCATCCTGCTGCTGGAGTAGTGAATGACGCCGATCATGACACCAAAAACCAGCATGAGGTAAATCATAATAATATTTCAGTCCTATGTAATAAAATTATTTCCTTTTTGATATCAGAAAAGAGAACATGAAAGGCACGATGAAAGTGAATATCACGCTTGAAGCCACTATAAGCGAATAAATGCCCTTGTCAATGATTCCACTATCAAGCAATATCTTGATTATTATGAGGCTGGTGCTGAATCTTACTGATATGCCAATGCCCATGAGCAGGGAGTTCCTTTTTCCGAGCTCTCCCGAGCCTATGATGTAGCTCGCAACTATCTTTGTCCCGCCCGATACCACGACTACCAGGCCGACAAGGAGTATGTTTGAGATTATGTAGCT
>CAZPUZ010000040.1:0-6092 GCA_964589875.1 uncultured archaeon | reverse complement strand
AGAGATGCACAAGGCAGTCTGTTCTGAATGCGGGAAGGAATGCGAGGTTCCTTTCAAGCCCTCAGAAGGAAGGCCTGTTTACTGCAGGGATTGTTTTGCCAAGAAGAAGAGATACTAGAGGCAAAGCATCTGTTCTCGGGAAAAGGATTTAAAAGCGGACAGACACTATATTATCAACTCCATGTTGCATCGGATCAAGAATTCGGGTGGAAATATGGCAGAAGGTCTTTCCTGGGAAGAAGACTACGAAGAGGACGACGACTTCAACGAAGACGATGAAGACACGTCTGATTACTGAGAGATTCTCCAGTCAAACAATGTTAATATGGCAGTTTTTTCTATTATTTGATTTATGCTTGAGGCAGGTATGTTCTGGCTATGTTTTCCGGACACAATCAAGCATTGATTATATAAAATTTTCCACAATAGGGAATTATGATGTTCCCCTTTCATGATTGCAGCAAAATACCACACTGGCCGCCAATGCGGACAGGGATATAGTAACACTATATCGCGCCTTCGATATCATGCATGTATGCTCATGCGAGGCAAGACAAACGGCCATACTTTTTGTTAATCATATTTCCGGAGATACAGCCATGAGAAACCACCCAATCACCAAGTTGCAACACTTTGATTTGCTGTGCATCATGTGCAGGAGAGAAAGAATAACCATTGACGAACTGGCTGAAGCAATGAATATTTCTGTTGCATCCGTGAAGAGGATGCTGAGAACATTAAGAAGAATGGGGTTGGTCTACGGAAGGAAAAAGGGATCATATCTGATAGACCGGCAGAGGATTCCCTTCCTGGAAACATCTGTTTACGCAATGCTCCTAATCGCTCTTAATCTGGTCAAACTCAAGAGAGAGGAACAACAATCCGAAGAACACTTACTGAAGTTTGCTAGGGAGATAATGGACCGAGACACATTCAGGAGCCGCACGATATTTGAAAGCGGCTTTGTTTCAATGAACACCCCAGAAAGGATAATACTCATCGTACATTGCCGGGACAATGCCACTCTCTATGAGTACGAAAAGGAGCTGGAAAAACATCCATGCATTGCCCGCCCAATCACTGAACTCTTTCTGCAGGCAATGGATTTAAGGCAGGATTCCTGAGAAACGGGCATGGCAATCGGCTTCCGCCGAACTCATGCCCATTATATGTCAACTAAAAGGGTTGTGTTTTAACTGCATAATCGCTAAATTAAAGTTTTTCTCTATGTTTATTCATGAAAATCATCCAGTGCAGCGTGATCAAGAACGCCATTATCAGGAACTTTGACGGCGGCATTGATTCCCTTTTCAGGCATACCGCTGATGAAGTAGACGGCTATGTAGTTGGTGTAGACGATTCCTCAACAGACAATACATATGATGCTGCTGGCAAGGTCCTTGATGGCATTGGAAAGCCTTTTGAACTCTATTCTTTCGCGTGGCCCGACGATTACGGCGCAGCGTATAACGATGCGTTCGGAAGGGCCGATGCGATGGGCGCAGGTTGCTACATCCGCATGGATGACGATTGCCGGTTACTGGACGCAAGAGGTATAAGGAACAGCATACAGAAAAGGATTGATGAGGGAAGGGAAACAATAAGGATAGCAAGCAATAAGGCGATAAGACTTTCTACCCCACATTAGCAGCAAAGGGCGGATGCAGATTTATTGGTTCAGCATACGAATTCATAGGCATTCCAAATCCGGGTTTGGTGAGGTTTGAAAGCGCAGTACCACATTACCTTGCCTCGGGTTGCTGTCCCGAGCATGTTGAACAGCCGGCTTTACTAGATGAGCTTCAGGGACGTTGAAAGGGTGATGCGTGAAATGCAGTACGCCACTGAACCGGCTGATTACTACAGACTGGCAAAAACCCTTCTTTCTCATGGGTGGTTCAATCGCAATCGGGACAAATCCGCGGAATGGGTCACGATGTCCCATGTCCTCTTTGGAATGGCGCTCGCTGGTAAATACGAGACTGGTGATTGTCACTGGCAGATGCACTTTACATCTTTCATCGGAAAACCCGAATCGTCGAGAATGTATAGAGAAAAGGCAATGCTGGAGATTGGGGACGAAATAAAAAGGTTGGACAACGAATTCAGAGAATCTGCAGGTTTAGGCCCTGTTAGAGTGTACCGTACTGTGGATTTGCCTGCATGCTTCGTTATATAGACTTGAGGACTTCGTCTATCTTCCTGTGTAGCTCTTCTTTTGTACCGGTGTTGTCCAGCACCCTGACTTCAAACTCCTTAGTGGTCTTGAGCGCGGCCTCGCCCCTCTCGCCTTCCTTCCGGTCCCGCCATCTGAACTCCTCGAAGTCCTTGGGGTCTCTGGTCTTGGGCTCAAGGCTGCTGCCCTTCCTTGAAACGGACCTCTCATAGCGCAGCTCCAGCGGCGCGTCCACCCATATGATGATTACCCTTCCGAGCGTGGCAAGATACCTGATCTCGTATATGTCCCTGGGACCATCCACGCACACCACCCTGTCTTTTAACGGCTTTATTTTCTCCCCCGTGACGCGTGTGGGATAGTCGTTCCCGTGCTCTTCCCTGAGCTTCCTCGCCATGTTCTCGGAATTCTCTATGGTGAGGGGCTGGCCGCTGTCAAGCACAGCCTTCCTTACCACATCACCGGACTTGAAGACGGATATGCCCTTGGACCTTATGTAGCCGGAAGCCTCGCTCTTGCCTCCGCCCGGCATGCTGACAACGACAAGTATCGTCCTTTCCATCAAAGCACCAAATCTTGCTGATAAAAGTTTTCTTATTATTATTGTAAAGACAATAATTAAAGCATGGCCATAACAGGTTCCTTCATGGAGATATTGACCGGGATTACCCAGCTGCATCCCGTATTTGTGATAATAATATTCCTGGTCTTCGTGGCTGTGGCATACCTGGTATTCAAGGCTCTGATGAGGGCTGTTCTCGTGGGCATAATCGCTGCCGTCTTCCCCTTCGCAGCCAGCTACATGGGGCTGCCTGTCTCCACGGACATCGGCACCGTAGTATGGTTCATGGCATTCGGCGTCCTGTTTTTTCTGGTATACAGCATCATCCATTCCATCCTCAAGGCCGGTTCAAGCGTCCTGGGAGGTGGCCAGCGGGGCATGGTCAGGGGAGAAGTGAGGAAGGAGCTTGAGAAGCAGAAGCGCAAACAGGAAAGCAATGAAAAGAACTAGCCAATAACAGTGTTTACTATCTCATTCTCGCCCCTGGACAGGCGGTAGAGCACATAGAGGCCGGCCTTGGTCCTGGGCATCTCAAATGTGCTGGACTGCTGGCCAAGGGACACCGTTATGTTGAATATGTCACCGGTATCGGAGAAGTATGTGCTGTTGAGACTGCTGTCGCCTACGAAGATGCTCTTTACCGGTGTGGGTGTCAGGTTGATGTAGAGCGTCTCTCCATGCCCGAGCAGGTTGCCCGCAGTCACGTTGATGTCATTGGAGCTCTGGTTCCTTACCACAACCCACAAGGCTGTCAGATTCACCCTCCTCTCAAGAAGCCTCTGGTGCAGGAAGACCGTGAAGTTGTTCATCGTGCCTGTAACTGAACTCTGGTTTATCCCCAGGTTGAGCGCGTGCGGGTACTCGAACCTCAGGTTTCTGGATATCATGGTCAGGTCCGGATCCTGGCCCGACAGCAGGGCTATCCTCGGCAGGCCGAGGAAAAGCATGGCGCTTATCAGCAGCGCCCCTATTATGAAGAACTGTCCCTTCATGCCTCATGCCTCCATATGAAAAGCCTGACCTCCCTGGGAGAGTAGCTGCCCTTTCCCGCTATGAAATAGCTGCCGCTCCAGACATCACCCTCGCCGGTCGCGTTGCCGTAGCAAGAGCCCCCAGGCACGCATATGGCCACGCTATGGTTGTACTGCGGCAGGTCAATCTCGGCATCAAGACCTGTGTAGTCCAGGGACTCTGCATAGCCTCTCAGAACGCCGCGCTGGTCCAGCGACTCAAGGACGTCATAAGCCAGCCCCCTGTCGGCGATATCCGCGCTGGACACCGTGCTGCCGGTCGCCATGTAAATCAGGAACAGGGCTATTATCATGCAGGCGACGACAGCCTCAACTGTCATCATGAAACCCTTCATATGCTATATTTGTAGGCCCGGATAAAAAAGACGAATCTGGCCGAACAATATAAGCCATCAATGGGAATTATAAACAGGGGGGCCTGATGAACTTCCGTTCCGTGCTTTCATACACCGGCACCATGCTTGAGATACTGGGGATACTGTGCCTCGTGCCTGTCTTGGTCAGCTGGTATTTCGGCGATCAGGCAGGGCTTTCATTCGTGGTCGCTGCCATCATATCCTTCGCCTTCGGCACCGTCCTTGACAAGCATTTCAATAAATCAGAGATTGACCTCGGCTCGGCCATGACCATAACGGCCGTGAGCTTCATACTCATATCGCTGTTCGGCGCGCTGCCCTTCCTCAGCTACATGCAGCCCGTTGACGCTGTTTTTGAGTCCGTGTCGGGCTTCACGACCACGGGCCTGTCGGTCATAAACCTGCCGGAGACCATGCCGCAGTCGCTGGTGTTCTGGCGGTCATTCACACAATGGATAGGGGGGATAGGGATACTGGTCATATTCCTCATGCTCATGGGCTCCCCTGGGATCTCGTCATTCTACCTCTACAAGGCTGAGGGCGCGGCCGAGAAGCTTGAAGCCGGGGTCAAGCATTCCGTGAGCAAGATATTCAAGATATACGGATTCTACACCGTGCTGGGCATCCTGCTCCTTTACCTCGCCGGGCTTCCGGTGTTTGACTCGCTGGTAGTGGCGTTCTCTTCCATATCAACCGGCGGGTTCGCCCCCCACTCCGCATCAATGGCGGCTTACCAGAACAACATAGCCGAGCTGATTGTCATGTTTCTCATGGTGGCCGGGGCAACGTCGTTCTTCGTCCATGACAGGATACTCCGGGGTAGGATAAAAGGCAAGCTCAGGCTGCTCGGGGGCCGGACTCTTGAATACAGCCGCAACCCGGAGACTCAATTCTTCTGGGTAATACTCGCCGCCTTCTTCATCCTGCTCTCCGTCGCGTTCTGGGGGTTCGCAGCCGAGCCGCTGAAGGCCGGCATATTCCACACGGTATCAGCCCTCACCACCACGGGCTTCACCACAGTCAACATCGCCTCAAGCCAGCTGGTGATGTTCCTGATAATCCTCCTCATGATAATAGGGGGTTACGCGGGCTCCACATCGGGCGGTCTCAAGCTCGTGAGGGTGGGCATAATAGCCAAGTCCTTCTCGTGGATTGGAAGGAAGATGTCATACCCCCAGGAGGCGGTCATACCCTTCAAGTTCGGCAGGAAGCTGATAAAGGAGCACACGCTCGCCATGGTTTTCCTGTTCGTGTGCATCTACCTGGTGCTGCTCGTGCTCAGCGGCGTGGCGATGATGTTTCTCGGTTACTCCCCAATGGACGGCTTCTTCATAGTGAGCTCGGCCCAGGGAACTGTCGGCTTCTCCACCATTGACCTCGCCGCCATGGCCTGGCAGGGAAAGGTCCTGCTGATGATAAACATGATGCTCGGCAGGCTTGAGATTTTCCCCTTTGTGGTTCTGCTTTATTCCATCTACGACAGCCTGAAGGGCAAGGAGAAATGGTAGCAGCAGGCCACAGGATGAACTGTTAAACAATATATTCAGGCTTCCCATATTCTATCCATGGATTTGCTGAGCGCTTACCAGACCCTCCTCTCCGCATTCGGCAGGCAGGAATGGTGGCCCAGCTCGGGCAGTTTCAGCCCGCCGGAGCTGGAGGTATGCGTGGGTGCCATACTCACCCAGAACACCAACTGGAACAATGTTGAGAAGGCCCTTGGGAACATGAAAGCAAATGGTATCACCAGCATTGACCGTATACTGAAGTCGCCAAAACAGGAACTTGAGCAGGCGATACGGCCGAGCGGCTTCTTCAGGCAGAAAGCCGAGCGTCTGAAAGGCTTCGCAGAATTCGTCAACAGCTACGGAGGTTTCGGCAGATTCAGCGGCAAAGTCACCAGGGAGCAGCTGCTGGAGCTGAAAGGCGTCGGCCCCGAGACTGCTGATTCCATGCTGCTTTACGCT
>CAZPUZ010000039.1:0-6212 GCA_964589875.1 uncultured archaeon | reverse complement strand
GAAGACCTGATAAGGCTCTCAGAAGGCTCGTACAAGGGGGAGGGCAGCGCCGATGACAAGGACGAGGCCCGGGAAGATGGACAGGAGAAGAGCGAGACAAAGACAGAGACAACATCGCTAGACCTGAGGTTCCTGGTCAGGGAGCTCAGGCAGCAGCTAAGGGGCGCGGTGTTCCGCAAGATATACCAGTACGGCGGCAATGACAGCAAGCAGATGATTTTCGGCTTCTACGTTCCCGCAGGAGACAGGAAGCAGGCAAAGCCTGCATCAGGCAATTCAAACAATATCATGCTATACTCAGACAACCGCAAGATGTTCATGACCAGCAGGAAGGACCCGGCGCCTCAGGACCCGACGTCTTTCTGCATGTTCCTCAGGAAGCACCTCATGGGCAAAAGGGTGAAGGAAATCAGCCAGCGGGGTTTTGACCGCGTCATAGAGATGCGGACGGAGGACCATGTTATAATATTTGAGATGTTTTCCAAGGGCAATGTAATACTCTGCGACAGCTCCTACAACATAATCATGCCCATGGAGGTCCAGAGATGGAAGCACAGGGAGATAAGGCCGAAAGTGCCCTACAGGTTCCCGCCCTCGCAGAAGGACCCGTTCATAACCCCCACCAAGTCGTTCTACCATTCACTGGAAGGCTCGCCCAAGAACCTCATCGCCACGCTCGCCACAGTGTTCTCGCTCGGTCCGGCGTACGCGAAAGAACTGTGCAGGAGGGCCGGCGTGGAGGGCCTCAAGGCCGCCCATTCAGTCAACGCCGGCGAGGCGTCGGCGCTCCAGTCAGCCCTTCTTGAGATGGATAGGGAGAAGCCCGAGCCTTGCATATATCCGGGTATGGTCTCTCCTTTCCCCATGACATCAATAAGCGAAAAGCCGGAGAAGGCGGCGACTTTCTCTGATGCGCTGGATGTATTCTTCTCCAGCCAGATGCTTGAGCAGAAAAAGGAGGAGAAGGTCGTTGAGGTCAGGAAAGAGACGGAAAGGGTACGAAAGATAGCAGCCAGGCAATCCGAAGCTGCGGAGAAATGGAAGCGCATTGAGAAGGAGTCAAAGGAGACAGGCGACATGATATACAAGTATTACGGCAACGTTGAGGCCGTGATAAACGGCATAAACAAGGCCAGGGATTCGGGCCTGTCGTGGTCCGAGATTAAGCAGAAGATAAAGGGAGAGCAGACTCCCGAGGCAGAGTCCGTCAGGGAGATAAGGGAGGGAGACGGCATCGTGGTCATGGACATCGGAGGCAACGAGGCCGAGATTGACTTCCGCAAGTCGCCCGAGGAGAACGCGGCGAAGTATTATGAAGACGCCAAGTGGGCGAGGAGGAAGATGGGTGGCGCGGAGGAGGCCTCCAGGGAGACAGAGAAAAAGATGCAGGACATCAGGAAGCAGGAGTCACAGTCTGCCGGCCAGGTGATGGTGCAGGAAAAGATGCCTGAGAAGAAGCAGGAGCCCAGGAAGGTCAAGAAGCGCTGGTATGAGTATTACAGATGGTTTGTCTCATCAGACGGGCTGGTTGTCATAGCCGGCAAGAACGCCCAGCAGAATGAGAATATAGTAAAGAAGAGGCTGGAGAACGGTGACCTCGTGTTCCATTCCGACATCCACGGGGCGGCTTTCGTGATAATCAAGTCCGAAGGAAATACTATACCCCAGCAGACCATCAGAGAGGCCTCGGAATTCTCGGCTGCCCACTCAAAGGCCTGGGCCAAGGGTCTCGGCAAGGTGGATGTATTCGCCGCCAGGCCCGGTCAGGTATCAAAGGCCGGTCACAACCTGCCGAAAGGGGCTTTCGTTGTCAGCGGGGAGAGGCTCTGGTTCCGGGACGTGCCTATCAAGCTCTCAATCGGCATCTGGATAAACAGGGAAGAGAACTGGACAAAGGTCATAGCCGGCCCGCTGATGCCGGTGCGCAGACTGGCCAAGTACTTCATAACGCTGAGGCCGGGCTTCACCAGGCCGCCTGAACTGGCCGCGCGCATAAAAAGGAGCCTCCTGATGAAGGCCACGCCTGACGACAAATACTTCATAGAGCAGGTCACCCTGGAGGACCTTCAGGGCCAGATACCGTCGGGCATGAGCGACATGATAGAAGGCGCCAACGATTTCTGAATCATGGCGTTGATTGGGACACGTCTAGAACAACTGGTTTATTATCTTCAGGAATTCGCTGAGCTTGTCCTGCGGTATCCTGGCCCCGGCGGCCTTGGGGAGGCCCCCGCCGGAGCCGCCGACCTTTTCAGCGCCAAGCTCCATGAGCCTGTTGAGGACTATGGAAGGGTCATCAGAGCGCGTCCTGGCTGTTATGTCAATATACCCGCGCCTGGTGTACATGCACAGACCTACCGGCGCGTTCTTTACGGTCGCGGCGAACAGCGCCGAAGGCCCGCGGAAACCGAATTCCGGAGGGTCCTTGATGTAGCCAATCTTGCCGGATTTCCTGGCATTGGACTTGACTATCTCATAGAAATCAAACTCCCTCTCCACCGCCTTCCTGGCTGCATCCACAAGGCCCGCCATCTCCGAGGGGTTCTTGCCGCTGGACATGGACTGGACAAGCCTCCTCTTGGCGTCGTATCCTGAGAACCTTCTCTCCTTGATGCCCATGATCAGGCTGCTGACTTCAAAATACAGAGCCCTTCGGTCCCAGTTGCGGATGCGCTGCTCGGCGAAATCGGTGTTGTCCGTATAATCCCCGATGGCGCCGTAAAGCGCAAGCCATACCCTCTCCTTGGGCACCGACTTCTGGAAGTAGCGGAAGATTATCTCGGACGCGCTGGCCCTGGGGTCGTGCTTATAGACGTTCACAGAGCGGTTGACGTCGTCCCAGCTTATGTTCTGGGGAATGACATGGTGGTCAAAGTACATCACCTTTGCCCTCGCCTTCTTCATGGTCGCCATGATTTCCTTCGCGTCCCGCTTGGTTAGGGCCATGTCGCAGATTATGACGTTCCTGATGCCGGCGTCCAGGGCAACCTCCCTGAAGTCGTGGAGGAATGACACGGGCTTGGTGAAGAATATGCGAGCGCCGGGAAAGCGGGAAAGCGCAATGGCTCCTGCGCATATGCCGTCGCAGTCGCAGTGCGTGAGAATGAGCGTATCAGAAGAACTCATGGTATATTATTGTAGCAACTTTTATTTTAACTAAACAATACTAATCATGTCAATCGGATACTGGATGAAGTGGGCCAGGCCTTGGCAGTATTACATTGCTTTTGGATGGCTTGCCGCAATGATAGGTTCCTTTTCGGTCTTCAGATACGCAAACGGTTTGGATTACCTCTTGGGTATATTGTTGGTGATAGTGGGTGTTACTTTGATGTTCTATGGTAGCGCGAAAATCAAGAAACCATACCATAGATTCTTCGCAATCATTATATCGGTTGCTATTGCATTGTCGGCATTAGCCATCCCTTTCTCGGGATTGGATATCTTCATTCCTATTGGGTTATTCGGTCTTTTCGGCTTTATCATCATCACTTACTCTTATCCCAGAAAGCTCTGAATATGGGATTCCACAGGTTGAATTAATATAATCAAGAACAAATATCATCCATGGAACGCGCGACGCTATGCTCCATATGCGGAAGGACCGCGAAGCCGTCATATACCTGCCGGCTATGCGGTGCCATATGCTGCAACAACTGCTTTGACCATTCAAAGTACATATGCAAGAAGTGCGCTGCCGGGAAGATGGTTCTGGATCATTGAAAGCTCCCGTTACCGAGCCTTTCAAGCACGCTCTCGTCATAGTTTCTGGCACCGTTGCCGTTGTACCTCTTGCAGGCGTCCTTCCATGAGCGCATGCCGGTAATCTTTATCTCTTCTTGTGCCGGCTTGTAGAGCAGTTCATCACCCACATCAATGTCATTGAGGTCGGGTATGTGACTGGTATAGTTCTCAATGATACTTGTGGTCGTTCCCAAATTCCTTGCGATGTCCCAGGTGCTGTCTCCCTTGCGGACGACATACTCAAGAACCGGTGAATTGGAGTCAACCGTCGTCACTTCGCCTATCACGAATGCCTTCTGGAACAGCCAGCGTATGCCGTACTTTATGCTGAGCTCCGGCGTTATCCTGTCCGGCGCGGTTTCATAATCCCAATGCCATCTCTTCCTTGCCTTGCCTTTGTTGTCCTTGTATTCTTCCCAGTGGCCAGGGGTCGGGACAATTCCATGCAGCTCTATGTAGCCGCCTTCAGGCACGGCCTCCTCAAGCCCGTCCCTCAGGGTCACCAGAGCATGGTCGCCCTTGTTGGCTATCTGCATAGGGTCGTGAAGGTAGGCGCTCCCTGTGTGGCTGCCGCTCTCCTGAAGCAGCATGGATTTGACGAGGTTGGGGTCAAGCGGCTCAAAGCCCGGCACGCCGGAATACTCATCGTTCCAGTGATTCGTGTGCCTTATTATGTCGCTGTCATAGAGCGAGTATATCGGCCCCTCAAACCCAGGGAATGTCAGCAGCTCAGGCGGCTCCTCGGCAACAGGGACCAGGTCCGCCGGCGCGGCTGATACCGGTACCTGCCTGAGCTGCCTAACTGCTGCCGCTTCAGGGCCAATGTAATTGCCGTCAAGATAGCTCCTCACCCCGAAAGCGGCGCAGACTGCCAGAGCGCCTGTTATCAGTGCCGTGCGGGTGACGGGATACCCGTTCGTTTTTCTATTCATTATATTCACTACCAAATAGTGCTTATCTATATTTAAGCTTAACTGAGCGGCGCCTTGTGCCACTAAAGGCTCTGCCTTTTTAAAAGTCAAAACAGCTTATTTATCTAAATGCCGGGATGGCGGAACGGCTATCGGGCATCCGCAAGGAGGCCGGGCCGGTGAACGCGCACGCCTGGAATGCCCTTTATTGACAGCTTTCCTGCATCGTGCAGGGGCGTTTCATAAAGGGACTTAATAGCGTGTCCCCTTATAGGATCCGGCGGTTTCACGGGTTTCACAAGCCGCCTTTTCCGCGGACGGGGTCCTGGGTTCGAAAAGCAAGCTCGGATTTCAATTCGAGTTTTGACAGACCTTGTGTCTGCCTCCGCTCTTGATTCCCAGTCCCGGCGTTACTTGTTCTTATCTATATAAAATTGCATGCCAAGATTATCCAGAGCGGGGCATCATATTCACAAAATCATATGACGTTGCAGCAAGGCATATCTGATTATGCCCGTGCCCGCAGCTTCCCGGTCACAGCCGAGGACGCAAGGCGAGACACGAAAGACGAGTTCTCTTCAGGTCAATCTCTGGGAAAGGAAAATATTGTGGAAAGCATGGTTAACATCTTGTTCGTTGTAATTGGCACACTGATGTTTGCAGGCGTAATCGGAATCCTGTCCTTCCTCAGATGGTTAGACAGGCAGTGGACAGTGCAGGGCTTCCGGATGCTCTTCACCGTTTACCTTATAATGCTCAGCGGTCTGTTCTGGGGCATTACACTGTCCCCGTTCATCCTGGCCGCGTTTCTTTACGCTCGCAGCTTCAATGATGACTCAACCTGTATGGTATTAGCGTGAAAGGAGGTTTTAAGATGGAAAGGATTAATGACAGCACAATCATCGTCATACTGCTGATTTCAACCATTCTGACAGTTGGCGTGATCCTATGCATGAACACGCCCCAGATGTCAGCTGTCTGGGTAATCGGTTCGGTCTGCGTTTCGTGCCTAATAGTGGTTGTCTGGGCACTCGTTGGGTCGTACTCCAGCACTGAAACCGTCCCTGTATCCAGCGGGAGAAAGAAGGCGTCCAAGATGGACAAGGGAAGAAAGCCCAGAAGAAGCCTGGGGGAAAGGATAGGCTCCTTCAGAAGAAAGCCCAAGGCGGAACCGCCGATACCCGCTGTTCAGGGAGGGAAGAGGCTGATTGACATGGCCGACGACACAAGGCCCATACCTCCGAAAGAAACAGGGCCGGTCCCACCACCAGGCTCCCAAAAGGATGATGAGACGCAAGTCCGAGAAGTATTCCCTTCAATCAACGATGAAGAGCCCGAACTGAGCCGGGACGAGGTGGCAAGGATAGCGGCCGCGCCTGCCGACGAGGAAGAGCAACAAACAACCGCCGCGCCGGGGCCCTTCCGGGGATAAGTTAACGGTTCAGGTCCCGGAAAAGGGATAACAGCAGCAATCCAGATGGTATGGGTCGCCTGTGGAAAGAGAGGGCAGTACAATGACTTCACCTTTTGCATGCAGGAAATGCGGGAACTTCCCGT
>CAZPUZ010000038.1:0-6252 GCA_964589875.1 uncultured archaeon | reverse complement strand
AGAAGAGGGCCGAGAAGAGGGCTGCCCGCTACATCAAGAAGAAGAAATAAGACAGCTGCACGATTTCTGCAAGCTATTAATAACACGAACGTGAACATCAATTATGATAGCCATGAGAACTGTAAAGGTAGGCATATTCCACGACAATGACATCATAAAGGAGCTTGGGAGACCATCTGATTCCGAGCCAGGATGCTTTGAACGCAACCTGCCGGACATAATATTCTTGATGAGGAACGCTCCTAGTGAAAGCCTTCAAAAGGAGAAACTCATCAAAGACATAGACGTCGCCATTATCTCGTTCTCTGAAGTGAATCATGGAGTCCGGGAAACCGTGCGCATGCTTGATTCTGCCAACGCCGTTCATGGGATAGCCATAATACCGGCTGATACAGAACTCAATCCCATAACCGACTTGACCAAGGGCACATGCCTGGAGTACTATCTCGTGGAGAACCGCGACGTCTCATTAATCTGCCATGCTCTTGACAAGATAGCCGAGAAGATGGAAGAAAAATAAGGTGCCCCTGGGGGGAGTCGAACCCCCGACCTCCACGTATCTCATATGCTATCATAGAAAACTTATGTTTTCTCAGAGCTCATAAAGACACGTTTATGAGCTTCGCCTAGTAGGGCTGGACGACTTGACTTGTTGTTCATAGACGTCATGCCTTTTTGTGGCGCTCTAACCGCTGAGCCACAGGGGCACTTCATCGGCCGGCGGCCTTCTCAGTGAGATACCGTCATGCCTCTTTCTGTAATTTGGCATAAGTTATATAAAAGAATTCGGCGTGCCGCCAAAAACTAACCGGCACCGAAAAACAGGCTGAAGAACGACCGTATGAGGCCGAAAAGCGACTCAACAGGCCCAGTTGGCTGGACAGTAACGGTCTTGCTGGCTTCCTGACCTATTCCGATTACCATGTCAGGGTCGCCGCCATGCGGAGTGTCCCATTCACCGTTCTCATTGACGTCGCCTGAAGGAGGATAGCCAGCACCTTCCGGTATCGGCTCAATGACCCCCGTGCATCTCCAGTTGACTTCCGCTTCCAGGGTCTGGACATCAACCACGCACGCTGGATTGCATCCTGGCTTGTCGGATTCCATCTCTATCCAGTAGGTGCCTGTGTATCCGTTGTAGCTGTATTTCTCCAGCAGCCGGCCTTCCTGAACACACTCGCTGTCGCCTGCTATGTCCATAGCCTCTTCGGTGGTTATGGCTGCAGGTATGGGCTCGTTCCTGTCTTCATCAATGTAGGGTTCTGGTTCAGGAATTGATATTTCTCCCTGTGAAGCGTCATGCCCGATGTCGGCATCAACGGACGTTATATGGACGTCACCAGAGTCGTCATAGCATTCCATGCCTTCCTCGCAGTACAGCGCCATTGCGCTGCCTGCTGATGCCAGCGGGACTGCGAAGACCATCAAGGCCATTATCGTCGCGATATTTCTCATATCCATGTTTCACCCTCCTTTTCTCTGAATATAGATTCTCTGTGGCATATTAACTGGCTTTCGTTTTGCTTCGGTTTTATCCTAATGATGTCTCAATTAACTCATGCATCTTCTGAAGAAATAGTGTATGAGCCCGGGGCGATTCACAGGCTTGCACGGCAATATGAATTCCACTCGACGAAGTCGAGATGCCGTTCACACCATTCGAACACCCAACCTTCCGGTCTCGCCATGGAGAGGCTCAGGTCCCACCCAAGCCATGCACATGCCGAAGCCGGACGCTCTATTCATGGACAAGCGGATTCGTGAATGATTATTCCGCCAATCTTCCATTGAGCTACGGGCCCATTGAACAGCGCACGTGTTATGCGCACCATTGACTTTACCTTTTCCTCATTATTATTAAGCTTTCATCCATTTTAGCTATCTTGTGGACCCTCTGGCGCGTGCACCAGCGCTCGTTCAGGATTGTCACCTTCTCGGTATCAAATCCCTGCTTTTCAGCTATGCCCGGCAGCTCATCCGCCATCCTCGCGACCTTTCCCCTGTCCGGGAAGCAACCATCGCCCACCACCATTGCAACAACGGCACCGGGCTTGCATACGCGCCTGAATTCTGATATGAGCCTTTCCATATCCCTAAAATATGCCTTTTCCCTGCCATCACCACCATCAGCCAGACCAAAGAAATCATGCTTGGCCTCTTTTCTGAAGGGTAACCCAAAGAACAGGTGCTCCTCAATGGAATGTATCTTGGTGTATTCATCCTTGCCCAGATATGGCGGCGATGTGACCACCAGGTCAATGAATTCCGTGTCAATCCTCATGCTCCTGGCGTCTGCCTGGTCAACAAATGTCTGGCATGGCTGGAACCGCGCCTTCCTCAAATCCCTCAGCATCTTCCTCAGGATACAGAAGTAATGCCTGCGTAGCATGGGCACCTTTCTCTTCCTGAGCTTCAGCACCGCCCCGTCCTTGTGCATGTATGAACATTGCTCTGTTGCGACTATGAGGCCCAGCTTCAGGAAATCCCTGACATCCCCTTCGTAACCGTCAACAACTTCCCTGAGAAATAACAGGTCTTCCATGTTATGTGTATTGAAGAATTTCCTGACAGATCTCCCAACATCATTGACAGGGTGCTGCTCAAAGCCCGTTCTTGATATCTCTTTGATTGCCTTCTTGAGCTCGTCAAGGTCATATTCGTTGGTCTTGGCCCTGCTGGCAAGCACACCCAGCGGCGAGACGTCAAAGCCGTATGAATCCAGACCCCTCTCCCTGCACGCCAGCAGCGTGGTCCCGGTTCCGCAGAAAGGGTCCAAAACTGAAACACTCTGCTTCGCAGAGGTGGAACTTGAATTGATAGTATCCGTGTACTTATCAAGAACCAACATAACCAAATCACGGGCATACCCTTCCTTGAAGTAAAACCAGCCATAGACAGGAGTATTCTTGTTGGGGATGAAAGTCGCCAGCTCTCCAAGGTCAAGGCGCTTCTCGGTTTCAACCATACGAATCAGATAAAAACAGGATTTATAACCTTCAGCAGGTCCTGCGCCTTCATGCGCACGGATTTGGTGTGCTCCCCGATGTTGAAGTTGACTTCATTCTCGTCCAGTATGTCCCTGTCCATGTAGGTTTTCAGCGGAGTCAGATGGCCAAACGGGGGCACTGAACCTATCTCGCATCCCGTCACCTCCAGAACTTCCTCAGGCTTCGCCAGCTTGACATGCCTGACACCCTCCTTTTCGGCAACAGCCTTCAGGTCGGCCCTCTTGTCTGCACGGACGAGCACCAGCAGAAATTTACCTCTGTCTGGTTTAACGACCAGCGCCTTGACACCGGTACGGGCGGAAACGCCCCGCACCTTCGCTGCCTGCTCGCTGGTATAGACGGGCTCGTGCTCAAGAAGCTTGTATTCAACACCCTTCCCTTCAAGCATCCCCTTTACCTTCTTTGTTACCTCTTCCATGATGTGTATTTGCATGCCAGTAATAAATGAGTCACTGCCGCTTCCGGTTAATTTAAGCGCTCCTGGCCAACATATATCATGTGCCTGGACATCTTCTTTCCCACTTGGAGGAGACTGGTCGTCTTCCTGTTCTTTGTTGCCGTATCGTTCTCGGGTGTCGTTGGCTCAGTTCTCACGTTGTGGCCTCTGCAGCTGTTCGCCGCACTGCCGCTATACCTGCTGGGAGGAGCATCAGGCATCGTTGTACAGCTGGTGTATTCGTATGTAGTGGCATGCATATATGCCGCGGCTTATGTGGGGCTTGAGCGCAGGATAAGGAAGCGTTATCCTCATATCAATGACGTTGTCAATAAGAAAAGAAAAAGATAAAGCGATTACCGCTTCTTCAGGGCCCCAAGCAGCGCCTTCTTGATATCATTTGCGTCAGCCTGGCCCCTGGTCTCCTTCATGCACTGGCCGACAAGGAAATGGAGGCTCTTCTCCTCGCCCTTCCTGTAGTCATCGACTGCCTTTCCGTTCCTTGCCATGACATCCCTGACAATCTTCCCAAGGTCAATCCTTGTCTTCTCAAGGTTATGCTTCCTGATTACCTTCTCAGGCGGCTGCTTCTCCTCTACCATGAATCTTATCGCCATCTCCGCGTTCCTGTCAGTTATCTTTCCCTTCTCAAACATCCTGAGCAGGCCTGTTACCCATTCCTTCTTCAGGCCGGATTCCCTGAATTTCAGGTTGTTGTAGTTCAGCGTCTTTTTCAGGTAACCGGATATCCAGGACCCTGCGACCTTGGGGTTGATGTCGCTGGCAATCTGCTCAAAGAGTTCTGCCAGATCCAGTTCGGATACTATGCTCTCGGCAACCTTGGGCGGGAGCTTGTACTGCTTCACCAGCCTCCTGAACCTCTGGTCAGGCAGCTCGGGCAGAGCTTTCTTCGCTTCCGACATCATGGACTGGCTTATCTCCAGAACCGTAAGGTCAGGCTCAAAGATATAGCCGTATTCCTCCTCTCCTTCCTTGCTCCTCATAGACTGGGTGGCTCCAGTTTGCGGGTTCCACATCCTGGTCTCCCTCTTTATCTCCGCTCCGCGTTTTATCATGCTGCTCTGCCTCAATATCTCGTATTTTAAAGCCTTCTCTATGTCCTTTGTTCCTGTTATGTTCTTGACTTCAATCCTCTCCCCACCTGAAAGTGATATGTTGGCGTCCGACTTTATGACCGCCGATGTGGTCGGGTCATAGATGCCTAGGTATTCCATTATGCTTTCAAGCTTCTGCAGGTATTCCCTTGCCTCTTCCGGGCTTTTGAAGTCAGGCTCTGTCACTATCTCAAGGAGCGGTATGCCGGCCCTGTTGTAGTCAACAAGCACGTGCTCCCCCGCGTGGACGAGCTTGGCCGGGTCCTCCTCCATGTGCACTCTTGTGATGCCTATCCTCTTGCCTGTTATCTCAAGATGCCCGCCCTCTGCTATGGGTATCTCGTACTGCGTGGTCTGGAAGTTCTTGCTCATGTCAGGGTAGAAGTATGTTTTCCTGGAGAAGTAGGTCTCCCCGGCATTCCTGCAGTTGAGGGCCAGCCCAACCTTCAGAGCCATGCCTATCACTGCCCGGTTGGTTCTTGGCTTGGAGCCGGGCATGCCCAGGCAGGTCTCGCACGTCAGGGTGTTGGGCTTGAGCTCATCCCCTTCAGACTTCTCAATATTGACCGGGTTGGCGCAGCCGCAGAATATCTTGCTCTTCGTGTTCAGCTGCACGTGCGTCTCAAGGCCTATCTTTACTTTAAGTTTGTTTTCATTCATTCCTGCACCATCATCTTGTACATGATTGACTCGTCCTTTTCGGTTTTCGGTTCGCCAATCTTTGCTTTCAGAACCTTTACCCCAAATTTCTTGAAAGCGGAGAAGCCGTGGCATCTCCTGCCTCTCAACTCACCGTCAAGATATTCGTTGAATATGGTTTCGCCCTGCTCATCCGTCAATCCGTGCTTCCTGAAAACCTTCATGCAAAGTTCTTTCATTTCGTCTATCGTGACCTTGACTTTTTTGTTCATAATCCCTCCCCCGTTCCGTCAAACGCAGACGCCGCTGAAATGAGCATTCCTTCCTGCATGTGGTCAGCCATCAGATGAAGCCCGACGGGCATGCCTTTGGACTTGCCGCAAGGCACCGATATCATCGGTATGCCTGCCAGGTTGGGAGCGACCGTCAGGATGTCCATGGCGTACTGCTGGGCAGGGCTCATCTTCCTAATTTCCGAGAACTTGGGAGCTATGACAGGCATGGTCGGCGCCGCCAGCATGTCAAACTTCCTGAATGCCTGCCTGAATTCGTTGATAATCACAGTCCTGACCTTCATGGCCCTAAGGTAATAGGCGTCCCTGTATCCCGCCATCCTGGTGAACGTCCCCAGCAGAATCCTGCGCTTGGCTTCCTTGCCGAAGTACTTGCTCCTGACCTTGGAAAAGTAATCATTGAAGTGGCCTTCCACCTTCATGCTCGCACCATACCGCATGCCGCAGTATCTGGCGAGATTGGTGCTCGCTTCCGCAGTTGCTATTATGTAATACGCAGCAAGCGCCTGCTTGGTGGACGGGAGGGATATCTCCTGGTATTTCGCCCCCAGCTCCTCAAGCATCTTTATGGCATCCCATACCTTGGTCTTGACGTCATCGTCCACGCCGTCGCCAAAGTATTCCCCGGGAACGCCTATCTTAAGCCCCTTGACGGGCTTGTCAATGAATCTGGTGTAATCTTGCCCTTTCTCATTGATGGTGGTTTGATCCCTGGGGTCATGGCCGGCGATGACGTTCAGCAGCAGGGCGCAGTCGGTAAC
>CAZPUZ010000037.1:0-6269 GCA_964589875.1 uncultured archaeon | reverse complement strand
GGCACAGAGCGTTAAGCTTTACGATTCCAACTCGCTTGGCGACTGGGCCGAGTTGGGAGAGTCAAAGCTGGGTGATAATGTCAGGGTTCCTGTTATAGTAAAGTCCCCTGACGGCACTTCAGCAGATGCCAATGTTTCTATCTCCTACATGAAGGTTAAGACACCATACGGGTCAAATATTGTTGCAACCGGGCTCTCGCAGCAGGAGATAAGCGGCATAGGGGAAATTGAGGTGAACGTCAGCGCCCTTAACTACGGCTCGGGCAGGTATGAGTTCTCACTGGAGACTTCTCAGTCAGGAGGGCAGCCCGAGAATCTCAATGAATGGGAATGGCCGAGGGCGGTCGTGAGGAGCTTCCTTGTTGACGTCAACTCAGGCTACGGCGGCATCGTAAACGACTTTGTCATGATGAATGTGGAATCATACGGCGGATGGGGAAGCACCAACCAGATAAGGGAGCTGTTCACCGTGAACCGCTCCGGTATGCCTGTGATGTCTGGCGTCATGGCCTACATACCCTACAACGAGATGTCCAACTCGCCAAGCTGCCCTGGTTTCGAGGTGCCGGCTGACGGCAACAACACGCCCGGCAACAAGACCTACAGGATTAACAGGTTCGACGGCCTGTACTACGCTTACATGACGCCTGCCAACGCGAGCAAGATATGGCTCAGCAGCGGCGACTGCAACTTCACCAACGGCACTGCTTATAGCGAGGGGGATGATGTGAATATAACCCTCGGCTCTGACACCTTCATGCTCAATGTGCTGAATGCCTCAATGGAGCATGCCGCCATAGGACTTAAGGACTTCAATGCGACGCTCATCGAGCCTGTCAGCATTTACTATGACGGGCCCACTGCCGAGAAGCAGTGGAACATCATAAGCATGAACCGCTCAGGGAAGCTCTACAATGTGGTCTTCGCCAATGATTCCGGCCTATCATACCCCCAGGCAGTCACATGGAACACCCAATGGGTATCAAAGGCAGTATGGATAAGCAATTCATCAGACTTTTATATAGCATCCAAGTACAGGATCGGGGATAATTTCACCGCCAGCGATTATGTTGCCAGGGTAGGACCCGGTCCTTGGGAGGGCATAGTGATAGCAGACAACAGCAATCTCTCCAGCATTGGCATTGATGTTAATCCCGGGCTTGACCTCAGGGTCCAGGACAGCACGCCTGTCTATTTCGGCATAGTGAACGAGTCAGACCCGGACATGAACACAGACCTCAACATGGACGGCGACAATGGTGATGTATTCTATGTGGTGGCCTGTGATGACTTCCCTGACGGGCAGCAGGAGCTTACCAGGATATTCATAGACGACGACCTTAACATAAGCGAGCCATGGTGGGCCAACAGCAGCAACATACAGGAAGGCCAGGAGTACACATACTATGACTTTTACGGTCCTGAGGAAGGGATGGCCGAGCAGGACGGCAGCCCACCAAGCGGCATGTGGGGCGGCAATGTGAGATTCGCCCCGAGGAATGAGAGCCAGGACTGGCAGAAGAGCGCTGAATGGCACATCAAGAGCTATAACGGCACCAAGATGATACTGGAGAAGGGCGTATGGATGATGAAACAGAACATGACTCTTACCATAATCGCCAAGGCCTTCGATTTCGCCCAGAATATATTGGCCGGAGCGAACATGAGCCTTGCAAGCTTCATAAGGTTTGGCGGGGGGCAGCCGTTCATGGAACTCAACGAGACCCAGCACTACAACCTCACCGAGGTGCAGAACACGACAGACGGGAATGGCTATGCCATGCTCAAGGTTGTGCCTCCCCAGGGGGGATGGCTGTATGGTGCTGAGTACATCGCAGAGCTGAGGTTTGACTATGACGGCTCCCAGGAGACAACAAAGCAGTGGTTCAGGATAGGGGAGGATGATTTCAAATGAAGCTGAATTTGCCTGCCTTTGTGACCTTTGCGTTCGTATTTTGCCTTCTCTCATCAGGTGCAATGGCTCTCAGTGTCAGTGTGACCCAGTCAGGTGCGGACTCTGATGAGGTGATGAAGGGAAGGACTTTCACGGTCGAGGCCAGCGGATGGACCGGAGACTGTTCCACTGCGACGGTCAGCTTTGACGGCTGCAGCAGCTGCAGCCTGTCCGGAGAAGACAGCATGAAGACTGTTGGAGGAGGAGCCAGTTCCGTTACATGGACGACCGTCTCCGCGACCACCAGTGCAAGCTCCCAGTACGTCACGGTGACTCTTAGCGGCGGCTGCGGCACACAGTCAGGCGACAGCTCAAGCTTTGATATAGTGCTTCCTCCATTACTCAGTATTACAGCAAGTCCGAACACAGACAGCGTGAACTCAGGCAATAGCATCACAGCCAACATCAATATCGAGAATGGCGGCGAGACAACAGCCAATGATCTCGTCATATCTGTTGGCGGCTCAAGCGGCATATCAGGCTCATGCGACCCGATATCCGGCATTGATGAAAGCAGCAACGCTGCCGAGACATGCACTGTGACAACATCTGACGGGCTCTCAACCGCCAACAGGACTGTTAGTTTCACCGTCTCATCAACAAACGCGGACGATGCTACCGGTTCCTTCCAGCTATATGTCATCGGCTCCGGAGGCTCTGGCGACGATAACGGCCCGGACGGAAGCAGCTCGCCATCGGGCGGGGCTGCACCTACAGATTCCGAAACGGTTACCCAAACCATCACTGTAGGCCAGATACAGAAAGGGGCCCAAGGCAAGGCAGTGTTCACAACATCAGGCTTCTACCTGAGCGAGGTGACGGTCACTCCCAAGGAGAATTCAAACAATGTCAAGTTCACGGCCGTCCAGACGGTATTCAAGCCGGCTAATGTCACTGAGCCTCCCGGCCTGAAATATGTTTATTTTGATATCAAGGCCCTGAATCTCAGGAACGAGAACATATCAACCGCAACGGTGAAGTTCAAGATAGAAAATGCCTGGATGGAAAGAAACAACATAGGAAACGATGACGTAGTCATGAAGAGGTTCAGCAACGGCCAGTGGGAGGAGTTGGAGACATCTTTCAATTCCCTTTCCGGCAACTTCTCCTATTTCACGGCTGTGACGCCCGGATTCTCGTTCTTTGTGATAACGGTCAAAGATGTGGCGGCCCAGACAGAATCTGCATGCTCTTCCGGAAATCTTAGGTGCTCGGGTAACGACGTCCAGCAATGTAGCAACTCTTCTGTCTGGGAGACGGTTGAGACATGCGAGTTCGGATGCAATGAGAGCTCCCTCTTGTGCAACACTGAGCTGCCAGAGGGCATGTCATGCACACCGGATGAAAAGAGATGTTATCAGGGCAGCCTGGAGCAGTGCATGGCGGACGGAAGCGGCTGGGAGGTGCTGGAGGTGTGCGAATACGGCTGCAACACCAACATCAAGGAATGTGCCGCGTCCGGCGCGCAATCTGCCGGAGAGGGACTACCATGGTGGTCCTGGGTGCTTGTCATAGCCGTTATCGTGTGCATTGCCATGCTGGTCCTGCACCTGAAAAAGAGGTAATTCCTGGCAACAGAATCTCGCGTAAAAACGGACTTTCTTGCTTTTTCTTGGATGCAATCCTGTCATGCGTAGTAGTATTCTCCCTTATCCCTCTGCTCTTTGTCTTTCTGGGAGTCCGGCTTGTTTGCCCTTGGCCTGCCGGTCAGGGGGTCTCTCCTGAATGTGATGTCCAGGGACTTCAGGAAGGAATTCATGCCGTCCCTCAAGCTGGTGGGGGAAGAAGCCTCTCCTTCAACGCCCTTCTCGCCGCTGAAAACAATGACCCTGTCCGATACCGCATCAATGAACTGCAGGTCGTGGTCAACCACGAAGCACGGCATCTCCCTCCCTTCGGCCCTCTCCTTTATGAGCCTGGCGGCATTGAGCCTCTGCTCAGCATCAAGGAACGCTGACGGCTCGTCCAGCAGCATGATGTCGCATTCCTTTATCAGCGCCGCCGCGATGAAGCATGCCTGCAGCTCCCCTCCTGACAGGTTCTTCATCGTCTTCTCTGCCAGCTTCTCAAGCCCCAGATTCCTCATTACCCTCTTGTCCTCCTTGGCGAGGCTCTTCTTGCCGGAGGCGGCCTTCAGGAAGTCCAGGACCAGCATGGTCTCGTTGGCCTTCTCCATGACCAGCCTCTGCGGCTTGTAGGACAGTTCAAGGTCCTTGGTGCCCGGGACGTCCTTTGAATCGGGCTCGATGTCACCCGTGAGCATCCTGATGAAAGTGGTTTTGCCTATGGCGTTGGGTCCCAATATGCCGACAATCTCGCCCTTATGCAGTTTCCCTGGTTCTGTCTTGAGCCTGAAAGACCTGCCGAACCTTTTCTCCATGGCAGGGAACTCCATTATCACCTCGCCCTTCATTGATGGCTTGGCGGTCTTGCTGAAATGTATGGGCTCTTCCCTGAACCTGACGTTCTCCTCCCTTATGTAGCCCTCCAGGAACGTGTTGATGCCCGTGCGTACCCCATAGGGCACGGAGACTATGCCGAACACCCCGGGCTTGCCGTATAGTATGTGGGTGTTGTCCGCGAGGTAGTCGGCTACTGCCAGGTCATGCTCCACCACCATTACGACTGCGCTTTCAGTGAGCTTCCTTATCTCGCGGGCCGCCCTGAGCCTCTCCCTGACGTCAAGATAGCTGGATGGCTCGTCAAAGAAATAGAAGTCAGCCCCCTTCAGGAATGCCCCGGCGATGGCGAACATCTGCAGCTCCCCGCCTGATAGGTCCGCTATCTCCTTGTTCATCATCTCTTCTATGCCCAGGGAGGCGGCCACCTCCTTCACCCTCTTCTTGGGTGCCATCTTCTCCAGAGTCTTGTGCACCCTGCCCTTGTACATGCCCGGTATCAGGTCAACGTGCTGGGGCTTGTAGGACGCCCTGATGCCTTTCCTTGAAAGGGCCGACATATAATCCTGTAGCTCGGTGCCTTTGAACCTGCTGATTATCTGCTCCCATCCTGTGCCGGCTGAGATATCCCCTGAGTTGGGCTTCATGTTGCCCGAGAGTATGTTCATGACCGTTGACTTGCCCACGCCGTTAGGCCCTATGAGGGCCGTCACAGAACCCTTCCTGGGGAAGGGCAGGCGGAACAGAGAGAATCCGTTCCTGCCGTAGCGGTGCATGGGCGGCTCGTCCAGTTTTTCAGGCAGATTGACCACGCTGATGGCCTTCCTGGGACATTTCATGACGCATATGCCGCAACCTATGCACAGAGATTCGTCTATGTGGGGCTTCTTGTCATCATCAGAGACCGTGATGCATTCCTTCTTGGACCTGTTCACCGGGCACACCCTCTGGCACAGGTAATGCCCGCAGACCCTGGGATTGCATAGTTCGCGGTCTATCACGGCTATTCTCTTGTGTTGCGGCATGCAAATCGCCTTCAACCCGCCTAGCGGCGTATGTTTCAGATTATCAGTTATATCGGCCTATTTAAATTTAGAGGTGCTGTCTTTTATTATGGTAAGCTTTGGCAGGCATGCTGGGGGCATGGAAGTCCCGAAGGTCTCCAGCAGCTTCTACTGTGCGCTGGCCGGCTACAAGTCAGCGGAGCCCGTGCTGGGTGAGATATGGGAATTTGATGAGATGGGCACATGCGACGGTTTCTGGGATTACGGATATTCTGACCCTGTGATAGGCATGGTGGTGAACGCCAGGGAGAGGGTAAGGAAAAGCTCCAGCAGCCCGAGCGGGAGCAACATTGTATTCACGGAGGATGACAATGGAAGCTACCGCTGGTTCCTTATTGAAGCCGCTGCCATGGATAAAGATGTGCTGGATGGGTATTGCGGCGCCCTGAAAACCATGATGGCTGAGACGTGCGATGAGGTCGTTGGCATACCCATGAGCTTCATGTATTCTCCCGCGGAAATCATATCCATGGCAAGGAGGATGCATGAGAGGCTTGGTTCATTGTAGCTCCGTATTGCATTTATAAGCGGCATGCGACAACAATTAATATGGCAAGCTATGGTGACATCTTCATTGATGCACTGAAGTTCGGGCTGGCCCCCAAGAGGTGGCTACCCTTCTACATACTTGACGCCGTCTTCTTTCTCGCCGGAGCAGGCCTTCTGCTGACCAACATAAGCCAGCTGTTCGGCGCCATTTCAGGCACTCTCAGCGCAGGAGCCGGCTTCGTGCTGGCGACATACGGCATGCTCTTCATTGCCGGCGTGATTGTGTGGATGCTCATAAGGCTATTGGTCATGGGTGCTGTCCTTCACCAGTCAGTGAAGCCCAAGGAATTCTCCAAGAGCTGG
>CAZPUZ010000036.1:0-6313 GCA_964589875.1 uncultured archaeon | reverse complement strand
GAGAGTTTCAATTTCTCTGTGATGGCAAAGGACAGGTTTGGGAGAAACGTCACCGTGTACCTGTGGCACAGGCGGGGAGCGGGCGATTATTCTCTTGTAGACACGTGGGAATGCCAGGATTGTGATGCCTGGAACCGGGCTAATTTCACATATGACTACAATGAGACTCATGTCGCGGATTCATGGTATTTCAAGTTCAATGCCACTAATGACGACGGCTCAGCTACATTAAACGGCTTTACATACGAGGTGGAGAAGGACGATGTCAATGCCGCGAATCTGACTCCTGCATGGAATGCAACGGTCAATCGTTCAACCGCAACAAATTTCACGGTTCTTGCCTGGGACAGGGATAATCAGACGATACCCGGCGCTCTGGTATTCACCGACACAGTAATAAGGATAGGAAAATACGGGGGCAACACGACCTTTAAGACATATTATCCGTCGCCTGCCGTGAACGGGACCGGCCATATAGTTTATGAAATATCCAACAGCGACTGGTGTGACAGCGCGAATAATTTCCAGCTAGGCCAGAACTACTGGAGGGGTGGTATAGAGGGTTCATCATTCTACTTTGACAATATTACAGATCCCTGGCCCCATGACTCCATACCCTTCATGCTTTTTGGCGTCCTGAACAATACTATACAGGATTTTGACCCTGGTTACAGCATAATGGACGGAACCAACATAACAGCTACGGGCATACTGAGGGACGATTGCGACAACACTGTTTCGGATGCGGATGAAGTATATTTTAACTTCACCCACCAGTCATATACCTACACTTGTCAGGCCACACCCGTTGGCGGCACCTACCAGTGTGATAGCTTTGCCCCTCACATATTCGGCTCGCCTCTTGGCTATTACAATGTGACGATGTTTTCCAGGAAGTCCAACTACTGGAACAGGACACAGGAAAGCGAGAACGCTTTCCTCTTGTCAGCAGAACCCCGCCTTGATAACGTCTCTGTTGAACCCTCTCCTGGAGGCTGGGGTGAATCGCCTTTCACGTTCTTCACGAACGCGACTCACTTCTGCACAGTAAACAACGCTACTGTGTACTTCTGGCTTAGATATGAATCAGGCGCATGGACGCTGAATGGAACAGAAAATCTCACTACAGAGGAAAATAAGCTGGTCAGTGTTGAAGTGAACTTCAGCAAGGAGGATATAGGCCTTTGGGAATATAAGTTCAACGCAAGCAGTGGTCAGTTCACTAATTCATCTTCTGTAAAGACGCTTACCGTGCAGAAAGACAATGTCACACTGTTGATGGAATCAGGAGACGGGGCCATAGTCAACCGTTCAGATTCCAATATGAACCATCAGACAACACTTGCGGTAATGGTAAACGATACTGATACAGGAAACTACACGACTGATATAAGCCTCGGCAATGCCAACTTCTTTGTTGAGAACCAATCAGGAAATTATGTCAATCTGACATACCACCAGAAGAACTCAACCCATTTCTTTGTGGGTTTCAACGCAACCTGCTATTACAAAGCCGGCACGATGAAATGGAAGTTCAATATAACGAATTCTTCATACTATCAGGACAAACAAACAATCGAATATACTCTCACAATCCTGGGAGATCTCAACAGCAGCATCAGGTCGCCGGACGGGCTTACAAATTACACGCAGAACGATGACATATTGCTCAGAGGCAATGTCAGCGACGATTGTGGGAACAATATGAGCGGGCTTGAGACCGTTTACTTCAACATAACACACTTGGTAACAGCAAGCACACAGCAGTATCAAGCCAAGGAGGAACCCGACGGCTGGTACAACATAACGTGGGACGCGGGTGACAATGAGACAGGCTGGTACGAAGTGGTCTTCTTCGCTGACAACCAGTCATTCAATCCGGGAAGCGACACGAAAACGTTCTTCCTTTCCTCCTCGCCAGTTCTTTCAGATCCCAGGGTCAGCCCGTCCAGCGGCGGATGGGGGCAGCCGCTATATAATTACAGTGTGAACGTGACTGATATTGATAATGATACTGTTACCGTTTTCTTCTGGACAAACGAAACGGGCCAATGGACTCTCCAGGATACCGAGAGCTGTGTGAACTGCTCAAATACCGCGGTTTATTTCAACCGCTCATATAGTTGTGCGCAGGCGGATACTGTGATGTATTTCAAGTTCAATACCTCGGATACTCACCAGAACAGCCAAGAGACCCAGCCAAAATCCCATGAGATTGACAGGGACAATGTGACCGTAAACCTGGGAGAGGGCCACGACACAGAGATTAACCGTTCTTCGGGGACGCAAAGGCTTTCAGTGCAGCTATGGGACAACGACAAGGGTAACTACACAACGGACGTTAGCACGAAAAATATTACTCTTTATCTCACGAATGATACCATGGAATTTTATCCATATGAACCGGTCACCAATTCCACGCATTATTACTTTGACTTTGACCCCGGTTGCAATACCAGCGTTGGTCTGCAGAGATGGACTTACAATGTCACAAACGATAGCTGCTATATGGACGCTTCTACAGAGACACTCAACATAACCGTATACGGGGATCTTGTGAGTGCCCTGACAGGGCCCCTCTATGTTCTTACATATGCCGGGGTTAACATCACCATAAACGGAACAGTTGTCAGTGACTCTCCCTGCTCACATCCCGTTTCCTCGGCTAAGGTGAGATTCAAGATTAACTCAACAACACAGACATACTATTGCCCGAATTCCACAGGCTTTGTCTCTAACTCCTCGGGCAATCTATATAACTGTACGTGGGACACTTCCGGCGTGCCCGCGGGCACATATAATATTACCATGTTCTCGTGGAAAGACTATTACAACAATGGCTCTGACTTCCAGGGGCATGCGGTTAACCTTACAAAAGTCACTGAGCTCCGCGGGGCCAGTGTCACACCAGAAACAGAAGGATGGGGAATAAACCGGACTTTCTTCGTGAATGTCACCGACCCGGAGGACAACGCGACAGTCTATCTTTGGATAAGGAAAGGCGCGGGTGGATGGACGCAGGTGGGCTCCTCCCAGACCTGCGAAAACTGCACTAACGAGACTCTGAACTGGACTTATCAACCCTCCTATTCCAATGTCTCTTCCCATGATGGGTGGGAGTTCAAGTTCAACTCAACTGACACAGAGGACAACAAGTATTCCACCACAGGCCCAGATTACCCGGATGACCAGTATTTCACCATTGAGAAGGATGATGTGAACATAATCTACAAGCTGGGCAATGAGACATATTCAAACAAGACATCACCTGCCCATTTCCTTGTCCTCCTGAACGACACCGACAGGAATGTCATTGTGACAAGCCCTGCCGCTTCGGCAGCTTTCAATGTGACAATCAGTTACGATAATTATATCACTGACGGCTATAATACAACCAATTCAACAGGATTCGTAAGCTATTATTTCCTTCCGGACTGTACTTATGACAGAGGGAAACAGAAATGGAGGGCTTTTGTGTCCCCCTCGGATCCTTATTATAAGTCTTCGCCCACTCCACAATATAATGTCACACTTGACATATACTGTCCTGAGTTCAATGTGACAACAATATCTAGGCCGGATGAGGCATTCCAATACAAGGAATTTGGTGTCATAGGCAAGCTGAAGATAAGAGACAGGAACGCCTCCTACACCAATGCATCTCTTTACTCGCCTGGCTGGTTGCTTGATCCCTCAGAAATTCAACACCTGGGTAAAATAAATGCTGATATAGGGGAAACAGTCTATTATGATGTGACATGGTATGTCAATGCCACCAACCTGACACCCTTTTTCAGTTCACAGGAGATATCTGTATACGCCAACACGACAGACGAACTCCTCCCCGAGGATTTCTATGATGACACGAATTCAACCAGCCTTGCTGTTTACAAGTTCCTGCCGCCTGCAGGGAGCCTGGAATCTTCGGTTACCATAGTGCCTGATGAAGTGAGAGAAATGTCATTCCCATGCATCACAGGCGATTACAGGAATGCTAATATCACAATAAACTGGACTTCGACAGGCACAACGGCGGGGGTGATGTCTTATAATGGCACGGAATGGCTGGATATAATGCATTCATTCCGTGTGGATAACGACAAAAGGATGATGATACCTTTGCTGGAGGGGCAGATAGGTCCTAATGGCACACAAAAATGCGTGGTTAAGATTAAGAATAACGGGTGGAACAATCTCATCGTCAATAACATCTCCATGCAGGCGTATTACCAGCCAGCGCTGAAGATAATAGATATAAGATCAACATTCAATGGAACGGAATCCGGCGGCATGGAAACCTCAGAGAACAGCCTTGACCTGAATATCACCATAGACAATCCGGTTGATATATCCAGGTCAGCGGGTATTACAGTGGAGATAACAAACTCTTCGGGTTATGTGCTTAATTTCTCCAAGCTGACTGGTTATGCCATAGGAGCTTCCGAAAAACATGTGCTTAACATAACGGACATAGACACAACAGGATGGCCTCAGGGAGAACTCACTATAAAAGCAAATATAACTTATCTCGCGACCACCACGGAAAGGACTGAGCATCTGACCCTGTCAGAGCCTGCTGTGTATATTGATACGGAGAGACAAGTCTGCAATTCAAGGAAGTCACGTTTCAATGTTACTGTATACCACCCATTCGCTGACAACATCACATACAATGTAACGCCTACTGTGCCTTCTGGATGGTCTATAGAACCATTGTACATATCCGAAAGTATAAGCCATATGGGCAACCTCAGTTTCCGTTTCAATATAACTTCAGGCCCGTCAGACGGGAATGAGACCATCAACATTACCGTCAATTACACTTATCCATACAATCCAAAATCTATCTCATCGTCGGTGGATATAGAAAACGGCGAGATTCCGTATCTTGAGGTCTTTAGGGAAACTCCATCGGTGATAGGCAACAATAAGGTCTTTGAGTCGGCTCTCGTCATACATAATAAGGGATGCGGCACTACGAGCGGAAACACAATACTCAAGGAGATTGTTTCCAACGGATGGACCCCGGCCAACCCTTCTCTTGAAGGCAATGTCACCCTGGTATCTTCCAGCACAGACCTTGAGAACAATATCATTACCTGGGTGATAGGCCCGATTACGCCAGGGGAGCACACAATAGCAAATTATCAAGTGAAAGCGCCATCCTCAGTGTCCCAGGAAGGGATATTCAGATGGAATATCTCATGGGACGGCAAAGACTCAAGGGAAGATACTGCTTTCAGGCTTTCAACGATGAATTACTCAAACGAATCACATCTGGAGTTTGACCTTGATGTGTATCAAAGGCAGGCTTTCCCCTGGGACGAGCCTCGTACATTCCAGCCCAACAGGACATACAATTTCAGCCTTCGCGTTACAAATATAGGGGACGCCGTTGCGCTTGCAGATGACTGGGAAATTAACCTGACTATACCTGTTCATTGCGACGCGACCGCGGTCTTCCAGTCTGGTGTTTATCATCCCTCCACTTCCAAGATATCGTGGTCGCTGCCGAGTGTCGGTGTCAGAAATACCCAACAACTTAACTTCACCATGAACTGCAGCAAGGCCGGCAGCTTCCTGATGGAAGCTTATGCTGAGCGGGACACAACGTCAAGCTCCTCTTTCCAGAATGAGACCAGCATCTCATGCCAAAGCTCCCAATGCCAGCAATCTTATACCTTTGCAAATCCCGGAAAACCTTACGAGTCACTATCCCAGATTAACATGCTTCTCAAGTATAACTTCTCAGGAAGGAACCTCACGCTGGGAGAGGCTTACGCAAAAGTATCGGACGACTTGGGTTCCCGGAAGCAGGTATGGCAAAACTACTCTTTCCGGCCGGCTTCGGGTATCACATGGTCCAATTACACAGTCAATGAAACGGAACAACCCTCCTTTACGGACCCATCCCACGAGATTGGACTCTTCTCCAACACAGAGTCAACGAGGAGCCCGTATGCCATCATAAATATCACCAGGCTTAATTATTCGTGGTCTTATGGAAACCTATTCACTGAAAACCAGACGCTGTTCAGCAAGATTAAGGTCTATGACTACACCCCGCTTCTTGAGGATTCCTTGGTTGAGCCTACATCAGGCGGAAGCACAGGAGGATGGGGCGAATACTGGAACTTCTCGGTAAAGATTATGGACAGATTCTCAAGGAATGTCACGGTAAGATTGTGGCACAGATCAACGACCATAAGCCAGTACGAGAACTATACTCTGGTGGACGAATGGAACTGTACCAGTTGTGGCTCGTGGACTCTGGTAAACATGACTTATGACTACAATTATTCCCATATAGGGG
>CAZPUZ010000035.1:0-6492 GCA_964589875.1 uncultured archaeon | reverse complement strand
ATGGTCCCCGAACCTATTTCAATGTCCTCGCCAAAGACCGAATCCGAGAAATGGCAGAGGTTGCCAATCCTGACACCGCCCGCCATTATGCAGTTGCTTATCTCACAGGCGTTGCCTATGACACAGCCGTCGCCGACCACGGTACCCTTCCTTATGTAGCAGTTCGGCCCGATTGTGCATCCCTCTCCTATGATAACCGGCCCCTCTATGTAAGTGCCGCTCTTGATTATGCTCCCGCTGCCGATGATGACCTTGCCCCTTATCTGCACGTTCTCCTCGGTTTTCCCATCAACACCGCCTTCTATACCGGACATGAGATGCTCGTTGGCCTCAAGCATGTACCATGGATAGCTCAGGGAATACCAGTGCCCTCTGACCATCTCGCAATGCACGCGCCTTTTCTGTGCAATGGATTTAACCGCATCAGTGACCTCGTACTCGCCCCTGGGGGAGGTCTCAAGCGCGGAGACCTCGTTGAATATGTCGCTGTCCAGCACATAGCAGCCTGTATTGACGGGGCCGGGAATTATCTTATCAGGCTTCTCTAATATGTCCTTTAGCAGCCCGTCTTCAATGACGAAAAGGCCGAAATTCCTCGGGTCCTTGACCCTCATCCCTAGCACACACAAATCGTGCGCAAGGCACCTGTCAATGTCGCTCCTGCTGTAAAGGTCGTCGCCCATGAGGAGCAGGAACCTGCCCGATATCATGTTCCTGGTCTGGAGCAGGGCGTGACCAGTCCCTTTCTGCTCCTTCTGCTCAACATATCTCAGCTTTATTCCTTTGTATTCGTCTCCGAGATGGCTGACTATCATGCCCTTCTTGTAGCCCACGACTATTACAGCCTCATCAATGATGCCCACAAGCTGGTCAAGGTTGTGTTCAAGTAGTGTCCTGTTGGCTATTCTGAGGAGGGGTTTGGGCCTGGTAAGGGTAAGAGGATACGCCCTTGTTGACTTCCCCGCTGCCATGATTACTGCCTGCACGGTCTCACTTTCGCTGTTTTATGGTTAGACTTGGCACCAGGCCTTTTAATCTTAATGGATTACTGATTCTGTGCTTTTTTGGAATATTATCTTTATAATACATGAAAAGCCATTAAAATCCTTTTGGAACATTTATAAGACATAATAATACTCTATATTTCCTTTATATCCAACAAAAAAATATTCAAAACCGCTCCGGAAACTGTTTCACGCAACCTATATATACAGGTCAATGACAACTAATTCACAACACCCGCAGCTTATGGCATTGGCCGGGTATCGGCCAACCGTGCCGCGGCTGGGGGCATTAAGAACAGGAGGAATATAATGCAAATGAAAAAGGTTTTGGCAGGAGGATTAGCTGCCTTGACCGCAGGGGCAACACTTGCAGTTGGCGCTCTTGCCATCGACTCGTTGGGCGATTACGTTCAGACTTCTGACGGAACGCTTACATCACCCATCATAGTCGTTGGCGACGGTTCAGGCTCAACAGGAGCGGGAATCGTGAAGGACGTTCTGGGCGCAGCAGACATTGCAGCAGCTACAGCAGGATTCGCAACACAGCCGGCCAGCGGGACTTCGGCAACAGTCGGGGTTTCAGGCGGGGCCGACCTTGACAACCCGAACCAGAAGCTTTACCTTGGCGACAGCATAAACTCAGCCACTTCAACGCTCACTAACAGCGACCTTCCGACTCTGCTTGCCGACGGGATTGTTTCCACGAACGATGGGGACTACGGATACGCGCAGTTCATTGACGTGGGTTCATCCACGATAAAGTTCGGCAACTCCGGTGAGAACATAGACCCCATCGTCTATGTGGACATGGGAACATCAAGCGGCTCACCGGCATACACAGCAAAGGTCGTGTTTGCGAAGGCGCTCAACTTCAGCGACACGGACACTCCCGGAGAGGAGATTTCCCTTTTCGGAAGCACATACACCATCAGCTCTGAATCAACGAACAGCAAGATTGTTCTGTTCGGTTCAGGCAAGACTGTGACACTGAGCGAAGGCGACTCTACGACGGTAAACGTTGGCGGCACCGACTACACCATAAGCTTGCTTGGCGTCTCTCAATCAGGAACCAACGATGTTGCAATCATCCAGGTTGACGACGTGTCCAACGAGGTCATAGAAGAGACCTCAAGGAAGGTTGGCGGCCTTAACATATACGCAAAGAACGTGTTCTACCTGAGCAAGGAGACACAGACAAGCTCTGCAACGCTTCAGCTGGGAAGCCAGAAGATTATCCTGCAGAACGCCACGGAAGCCAAGCTTCAGGCCGGCTCTGACACCCCCACGACAATAGACAACACCGCAGTCGTGGTAGTCGGTGACGGCAGCGAAGTATCGGCCTTCACAGTGGCAGTAGCTGCACAGGACTCTGACGAGGACCACATAGCAGACGGCACTTCCTACACAGACCCGGTTTTTGGCACATTCAAACTTGCAATGGGTGCCATGGCTCCCGAAGAGGGTTCAGCCTCTATCGAGACCATAGAGACCGGAACAGGTGGTGACGACGACGCTACCGTGAAGTTCACGGACGAGAACAGCAACACCAAAACAGTGAGCTTTGCGCACAACAGTGCCGGTACTCTGGGACTTGCTGACACAGGAAACGACCAGATATTCCCTTACGAGGGTGCCAACGTCACAGAGGATCAGTACATCGTAGTTGACGCGGGCGAGTTCGGACACCTTTTCGAGGTGACTGAGATTGACCCGGCAACAGCATCAGACACTGGCGAGGTGACACTCAAGGATGTCTTCTCAGGAGCAAGCATAACCAAGACATTGCCCAAGAACACAAACCAGGTAGAATGGATCATTGATGGCCAGACATACAAGCTCGACGTATACGCTCTCTCCACCCCCAAGATGGTAATGACGTGGGGAACAGGAGCAGGATACGGCGACGTTGGTGATGCCATAACAGTTTACCCAACAATCAAGACAAGCAAGGGTGCACTGGTGGCATTTACTGACGACTTGAACATCGGGGCTGTCGGAGGCTTTGCTGATGGCGACGAGCTGATACTGCCCGGTAACGAGCAGTGGACGTTTGACAACAACGGCACAGCAGTTCTTTTGACTGGTCTGACACCCGGAACTGCACAGCTGACCTACAACGCAACATGGATCAATGAGAGCGCAACCCAGGCATTCACCATCGGTGTGGCCAACCCAGTAACAGGTGTAAGGATAACAACACCAGGATTCGTCGTCCTTGAAGAGGAAGACGATGACAACCAGGAGAACGGAATAGTTGTATTCACCGAGTACGACAGCTCCAACACAGAAATCCAGTGGGATGAGCCGATATTCACGAACACCGTGAATTACACCCAGGCACTGGAGAGCGACAACGACGTAACAGAGGGTCTCGACGAATACGGCATGAAGTACTCCTTTGACACCGGACCCGACCAGCCAAGCGTTGATCTGTTCTACCCTGACTACCAGTCATTCGCAACAGTTGCGATCGGGACCAACCCGACGTTCTCTGTCGGCGAATCCACAATGGAAACTGCGGTCAAGATAACATCACCTGTGTCCAAGATCGCATCCGAGGTCTCAAGCACGTCTCCGGGCGCTGACTTGATCCTTGTAGGCGGTCCTTGCGCAAACTCCCTTAGCGCGAAAGCACTTGAGGGAATTGTGACATGCAGCACATGGAACTACACAACCGGAATCATAAAGGAAGTCACTGACGCGTTCAATGACGGATCAAAGGCTCTGGTTGTTGCAGGTACAACGGCTGACGACACAAGGGATCTGGCTGCCATGGTAATGTCAGGCACTCTGACCTACGAAGCGTAAAAAAGGGATTGGGCATTTGGTCTGATTCCTTCCCTTTTCTTTATTTTTCATTGATTAGCCGCTGCTTTGGCAATGTTTCACGCTAAATCAAGCTTTTTTTTTATATCTTTCCAATAATTTCCTATGATGAAACAATTACATTGCGGGGGGTGGTTGCCATGAAACAATTACATCTGACTGTTTCAGCGTTGATTGTATGCGTGCTGGCAGGGACATCGGTAGCCGGAGCGGCGGGCCTGGAATACTATGGGATAGAGGGCACCATAGGCAGCGACCTTTCCGTGAGCAACAAGATAGTCCTCCAGTTCAGCGAGCCGGTGGGCCACCTTGATTACACGCTGCCTTACAGCATCAGCAATCTTACATACGAGAGCAATTTTCCCTTCGCAGAGTGCAATGCCGCCGATTCCCTGCAGGGGAGCACGATATCCTGCGACTTCACCGGCATGTCTTCCTCGCGGAACAAGCTCACGCTCATGTTTGATACCAGCAACATGATCACGCCCAGGGGCGGTGTCTACTGCTTCAGCGCGGACTATGGCATATCAGTACCTGTTGACAGGGCTTTCGCCCTCATAAGGCTGCCCGAGAACGGCATCCTCTCCGAGCAGGTAGCCAACCAGTCATTCTTCCCTCAGGACGGAAACATAGCATCGGACGGCAGGGTCATAATGGTCTACTGGAACCAGGAGAACCTTACCCATGACAGCAGCATGGAGTACTCGGTATTATTCAGCATGCCCAGCTCGGGTGATGGGTTCTTCAGCGTCCTGGTGATAGGCATCGTCGCGATAATAATAGCAGCCATCATTGCATATGTCGCCTACCTGAAGCTGGTAAGCAGGGGGCCGGGGGCTTCTGAGGTGCTGGGGTCCGTGCTGAATAAGGACGAGAACACCATCGTCTCAATACTGAACAGGCACGGAGGCAAGGCCGGGCAGAAGGTGCTGGTGAGGGAGTCTGATTTTTCAAAGGCCAAGGTTTCAAGGCTCGTGAAAAGCCTCAGGGGCCGGGGCGTCGTTGACACGGAACCCATATCCGGGAGGGAGAACCGCGTGATGCTCAAGACTCCCAAGGCCCAGCAGGAAGGAGAGGATAATCAGGACTGAATCACGCAAACGTTATTTACCCATGCAGATAATATCCTATCATGGCAAAGGATTCCGGGAAGAGGACGGCCCGCGAGAGGATAGAGAGGCTGTTCGTCCTTGCCGACCGCGACTTCAGCGAATTCCCCGAGAGGTCTCACAGGAATATAATGCTCGCCAGGAGGATAGCCATGAAGCACAATATCAGGCTGTCTCCTAACAAGAAGAGGCGCTTCTGCAGCAATTGTTATAAGTATCTCAAGCCAAATGTTAATTGCACGGTGGAAAAAACCGGGGACACTGAGACAACAAAGTGCCTCTGCTGTGGTCATACGACGAAAAGGCCGGCAGGATGCCGCACACCCGCAAAAAGCAAGAAAGAGGGTAAGCCATGAAGGTATTAATCGTAATCGGGCTGCTTGTTATATTCATTTCTGCCTTTTTTGTGATGTTCATCGTTGATGAGATCTCTGAGAATAACATGGATTGCTCAACCAGTGATTCGGGCAAGACTGTATGCTCCCTGAAGAGCGTTGACGGCTCCTTCTTCATGAGCGTCATAATGATAGTGGTGTTCGCGGTGGTTGACCTGTTTGTGCTGAAGCTCGTATACAGCGTCATATCGCGGGGGCAAACCATAACCGGCTAGCTTGTTTCTTGAAAGAAGCTATATAAAGCATTAAGGCGAAACAGAAAGCAAACATATAAAAATACGCGAGTTTATGTGTATTAGTAATCGCTATGGAGGATATGCATGTCATCTGTAAGGGAGACTGACCCCAACAAGCTGATAGAGAGAGCTGCCAGAGAGCTGGAGGGTATGGAGGAATTCAGCCCCCCGGAATGGTCAGAAGTCGTCAAGACTGGTGTGCACAAGGAAAGACCGCCGGAACAGAAGAACTGGTGGTGGATAAGATCGGCCGCCGTTCTGCGCAAGCTCTACCTGAACGAATCGCTGGGTGTGACCAAGCTGAGAAAGGAATACGGCGGCAGGAAGAACCTCGGACACCAGCCTGAGCACAAGAGAAAGGCGTCCGGAGCCATACTGAGGAAGATCCTGCAACAGCTTGAGAAGGCGGGCATGGCCAAGGCTGAGAAAGGCAAGGGGAGAAGGATAACACCCAAAGGCATGTCATTCCTTGACCGGATGGCCAAGGAGTCATAGTATGAACGGCGATATGCGCAGCATGCAGCAGCTTGAGCAGATAGAGAAGATGAAAAGGCAGCTGCTTTCAAACATACTCACGAAAGAGGCATTTGAGAGGCTCGGAAGGGTAAGGTCTGTGAACCAGCAACTGGCCTCACAGGCTGAGCTTTACCTCCTGCAGCTCTACCAGGCAGGCAGGATAAAGAACAAGCTCACTGACGAGAAGATGAAGGAAGTGCTGAATGTGCTTTCCGAGAAGAAGGATTTCAACATCAAGAGGCGCTGAATATGCGCAGGTGCGCAAGGTGTGATGCATGGCAAGAAACAAAACACTGGGAAAGAAGATAAAGCTCATAGTCAGGGGCAAGAAGAGATCCGCCCCCAGATGGGCTGACATCAAGAAGTTCGGCCTCAAGCGCGCCAGGACCAGGAGGATAAGCGTCAG
>CAZPUZ010000034.1:0-6493 GCA_964589875.1 uncultured archaeon | reverse complement strand
AGATACAAGGCATATGCTCAATTATTTGTTTGATGACCGAATTGGTTAATGAATTATTCTCGTTATTCTATCCCGCCAATTCCCCGATCATCTCAACATATGACTGGTAGAGGCCCAGGTTGCCTTCCCCGAGGGCCTCCTGCGCCAGGTCGTACAGCTCTGCTATCCTCTGCAGCTTCTCAAGGTCGGTCTGGGGCAGCTGCCCGTCACCGCCATCATCACCGTCCCCGGAACCGGGCTGCCCTGTATCCGTGCCGAATATCTCGTCAATGGCCTCTTCAAGCGTCTCCTTCATGGTAAGCTGGTCGCCATATGCCACTATGACCCTCTGCAACTGGGGAAGGGTCCCTCTTTCAGTAGCTTCCAGGTACAGGGGCTCAACATATATTATCGAGTCCTCTATGGGTATGACCAGGGTATTGCCCCTCAGCACCGCGGAACCGGACTGTGACCACAGCGTTATGAGCTGTGATATCTCAGGGTCCTGGTCTATCCTCGCCTCTATCTGCATGGGCCCATATGTCAGCAGCTGCTTGGAGAACTGGAATACCTTGACCTTGCCATAGTTGGGCACGTCGGAGCGGGCGGCCATCCAGCCTATGAGGTTCTCCTTGCCCTTGGGGGTGAACGGTATCATGAGCATGAACTCTTCCTCCCCCTGGCCCGTGCCATTGTCGGGCAGCTTCATTATCACGTAATACGGGTCCATCATCTCCCTTGAGCCTCTGTATATCTCGTCAGGGATCACCCACACATCCTCCTTGTTATAGAAGACAGACGGGTTCTTCATGTGGTATGTGGAGTATATGTGGGCCTGCACGCTGAAAAGGCCCTCAGGGTAACGTATGTGAGACTTGAGGCCCTCAGGCATGCTCTCAAACGGCTTGAATATGCCAGGGAACATGCCAGAATATGCCTGTATCATGGGGTCGCTGTCGTCAATGACATAATAGTCAACGTCGCCATTGTATGCGTCAACCACCACCTTCACGGAATTCCTTATGTAATTGAATTCCCCTCCAAGAGAGGGCGCCCAGACAGGCTCTGAATAAGGGTACATGCTGGTCGTGGTGTATGCGTCAAGTATCCAGAACAGCCTGCCTTCTGAGATGACGATATAGGGGTCTGGGTCATACGACAGGAAAGGCGCAATTTCGGACACGCGCCTGGTGATGTCGCGGTTGAGCAATATCCTGCTCTCCGGCTGTATTGAGCCTGAAACGAGCAGCTCTATGGAGCTGAACTTGACGGCATAGGCCACCCTCCCAAGGACATCAGAGAGCTCAACGCCGCCCGTACCCGCATAGGGGGTATTGATGTTCTCGTCGCCGGAAGGATAGTCAAGCTCATCGGTGCTGGTTCCTGTTATGACATAATTGTCAGTCAGCTCGCCGTAGTATATCTGCGGCTGCACAAGCTCAATCTTATCTGAGACGGGGGGTATGTCCTTGATATAGAAAATCGGCAGGCCCTCGCTGGTCACCTTGTCAACAGGGTTCATGACCACCCCATATCCATGCGTGAAGACAAGATGCCGGTTCACCCATGTCTGGGCCTGCGAAGGCAGCTCCTGCGTGTTCATCTCCCTCGGGGAGATCATCACCTGCTTGTAGCTGCCGTCAATGTCATATCTGTCTATGTCAATGTCATTGAAGGCGTAATATGTCCTGAACAGCTGCAACTGCTGGTACGTCTGCTTCAGGGGCCTCCAGTCCCACAGCCGGATATTGCCTACCGTGGCGTCGTTCCCTGCTATGTCGCCTGATGTGAGGTTGTAATCCACAGTGAACATGCTCTCGTCAGCATCGTCAAGGCCGTATGCCTGCAGCGTTGACTGTATGTTCCATTCAATATAAGGCCTCTCAGTATTGAACTCGTTGGGAGTTACCACGAGAGCCTGGACGGCCCCGCTCACCAGGAAGCCCAGGACCATTATTATGATGAAGGCAGATATGCCGTCCCTGATGAACTTGGGCTTCTTCATCCTGATGTTGACCAGGAACATGATGCCTATAACCAGGGCTATGACTGCAAGAATATTCAGAAGGGGTATGGTGATGTTGATGGATGTGAACCCGGCACCATAGAACGAGCCGCTGGACCCGAAGAGGACCCCATACTGGGCCAGCCATATGGAGGCGGATATCAGAGCGAATATCACGAAAAGGAGGAAGCTTATATGGGGTAGTGCCTTGCTCCATGAGCCCTTCCAGCTCATCTTCATTCTGGGGCCGGAATGTACCTCAATGGGGCCCACGAACTCGGGCTGCTTCTTGCTCTCCTCAAACCTGACATTCATCATCGAGGTTATGTATGACAGCACGGAAAGCAGGGCGGACAATATGAAGGCTCCCAGAAGCACGTTGATGACCATTCCATAGAACGGCAGCGTGAATGCGTAGAAACCGACGTCCATGCCGAAGACCGGGTCAGCGGCTCCGAAGGGTGCATGGTTAAGGAACTTCAGGACAGTCTCCCAGCCGCCTGCCGTGATTATCCCGGCTATGAGCGAGAAAACAACGCAGAGGACTGTCAGTACCTTTGCAGAGTCGTTCCGCCTGCTTTTCCTGGGGCGCATGCGAAGGGCGAAACGGACATTGGCAAGCGTTATGGCGGCGAATGCCAGGAACGCCACGATGCCAACGCCGACAGCAGTGAGTATGACCTTCAGGAAAACCGACTGGTAGCCCACTGAGCCGAACCAGAGCCAGTCCCCGTAGACGCCAAGCATCACCGCAAGTCCGATTATGGCTATGACAATCGCGACCCCGGCGACATTCTTCCACGTCATAAGAATACCGTGATTAATATTGACGAATGATTTTTAAATAGGAAAAACTTCCCGTGAGGGCTCCGGAGACCATAAGACCATTCAGTTTTAATAGGCATGCTTTCAATTATGGTCAGTGATATGATGAAGATAATCGTTACCGGGAGCAGCGGCACCATAGGAACCAGGCTGTGCGAGATGCTTCTGAAGAAAGGCCATGTTGTGACAGGCGTTGACGTGAAGCCCAACCAGTGGAATCCGGAGATAAACAGGGTCACATCCATATCGGATATGAGAAAGCATGAAGCTTTCGACACAATGCCGAGAGACGCTGACATGATCATACACCTGGCAGCCAATGCGCTGGTATATCCGCTTGTGGTTGACCCCGGAAAAGCCATGGACAACCTCATGATGACGTTCAATGCCCTGGAATTCGCAAGGAAGAACGGCATAAAGCGTTTCATATTCGGCTCCTCCAGGGAAGTCTACGGCAACACAGAGAAGATAGAGCACAGGGAGGACGATGCCATGGTCGAGAACAGCGAGAGCCCCTATGCAGCAACAAAGCTGGCGGCCGAGGCCCTGATAAGGTCCTACAACGAGTGCTACGGGATAGGCTTCATCGTCATCCGCTTTTCCAACGTGTACGGCATGTATGATTCCAGCGACCGGCTCATTCCAAGGTGCATCTCGCGCGCCAGGAAGGGTGAACAGCTCGAGGTGTATGGCAGGGACAAGATGCTGGATTTCACATACATAGACGATGCCGTATCAGGAGTCATAGCCGCAGCGGAGAGGTTCGACAAGGCCGGTAATGATGTATTCAACCTTGCTACCGGCAGGGGCACCACCATACTTGACGTGGTCAGCATGATAAACCAGAGCATGGGCGGGAAGAGCGGCATAAAGGTGACCAGTGCCCGGCCAGGAGAGGTTATAAAGTACGTAGCTGACATCTCAAACGCCAGGAAGAAGCTGGGCTACGAGCCAAAGACCGGAATAAAGGAAGGCATAGAGAAAAGCATTGCATGGTACAACGAGCACCTGCCTGACTTCTAGATCTCGTTCATTTTTATTCAAGCCTCCATTATAATTATCATGGAGAAGGGGGACACGGCCATCACTCTGGCAGTTGCCGCCATCCTTGTCCTCGCTTTCATGTTCGCATATTCTCAGGGCCTCCTTGACCCGGTGATACTGAGAGCGGACGGCTCGCCGCTGTTCTCTGGCAGGTGGAAGAAGATAGAGCCCAACGTCAACCTCACCAAGCCAGAAGTGCCGAAGAATCTCTCCATGCTTGAGACCATGATATTCAGAGGTGTGAACGACGAGAGGGAGAAGCTGGGGCTCAGCCGCCTGAAATGGAACGATGACGTGGCATATGTTGCCAGGCTCTACAGCCAGGAAATGGCTGAGAGGGGCTTCTTCGCCCATACGAGCCCGGAAGGCGAATCCCACGGAGACCGGCTGAACGACAAGGGCATATACTATTACAACCGCTCAGCAGAGAACCTGGCCAAGATAAACCATGTGAGATATTTCACCTACATCAACACCATAGACAATGTCATCAACAGGACCTACCGCACGCTTGGGGAAGTGGCTGAAGAGTCAGTGGGCGGCTGGATGAACAGCTCCTCCCACAGGGAGAACATAGAGGATCCCGGCTTCATGGAATCCGGCATAGGCGTGGCTTACGATAAGGATGAGGAGATGTTCTACCTTACCCAGCTCTTCATATCCCGCATACACTGCGGTTACAGGGGGGCATCATGCTGCCGCCAGGAGGGCTATATCCCGTGGTGTTACAGGCCATGGGAGTGCATGGACAGCATATGCGAATAGCCATGCATGAGTTCGGGAAACCAGAAAACGAACATTTTAGATAAGCACCAGGACGAAAAGCAGCACTAACATCACTATGACCTGCGCGATTATTGAGAACACCCAGGTTATCAGCGACTTCCTCCAGCCCGTGTCAAACACCAGCTTTATTATGGCCAGCGTCAGCACTACTGACAGCAGAAGCGTTAAAAGCTCCATGCCCGCGAACGGCAGGAGGAGAAGGGGCACGATGATTGCGAGAATTACTGATATACCCAGCGATCTCATGAAGGAAGCCTTGCTTATCTCCGCGAATCTGCCGCCTATCCATATGAATATGGCGGATACCACAAGAAGGAGAACTTCAAAGACTATGAACCTCAGCGTGCCCGAAGCCATTATCCCTGCAGCCTCTGAGAGTAACGGTATTGCCATATCTCTTCATTAATTATCATTCTAATAAAGCTTCATGGAACCCGTCAGAGTGCTTGGAGCAGGGCCTTCCGGCCTCGCCGCAGCTATCACCCTGGCTAGGGCGGGCCGGGACGTCGAGGTCTTTGACAGCCAGACCAGTGTGGGGAGCCGATTCAATGGCGACCTCCAGGGCCTGGAGAACTGGTCAGGGAAAACAGACGTTCTGTCCATGCTCGCTTCAATGGATATAGACGTAAATTTTGACATCAGCCCGTTCAGCCATGTCACCGTAGGCAACGGTATCATGATGAGACGCCTCAGCTTCAGGAAACCATTGTTCTACCTGATAAAGAGGGGCCCCTTAAGCGGAAGTCTGGACCAGGGGCTGAAGCGGCAGGCAATCAAGGCGGGAGCCAGGCTCAGGCTGGGCATCACCATACCAAAGGAGAGAGCTGACATCATAGCGACCGGCCCCCGGAAAAGCTGCGTGGTAGGAGCTGTCAGGGGAATTACTTTCAGGACCAGCAGCCCTGACCAGGCCATTGTCATAGCCAACAGGAAGGTGGCATACAGGGGATATTCATACCTGCTCGTTACCGGAGGATACGGCTGCATGTGCACGGTGGTCATGAAAAACCTGGACGCAGCAGAGCCATGCTATCAGGAAACCAGGAAGCTTTTTTATCAAATGACGGGCATTGAGACGAAGGATGAGAAGCCCGTTGGCGGTGTAGGGAGCTTCTCTTCCGCTATCCTGCCCTTCATGGACGGGAAGAAGCTGGTGGGGGAGGCAGCAGGGCTGCAGGATTTCATGTGGGGGTTCGGTACCAGATGCGCAATAACATCCGGTTTCCTTGCCGCAAAGAGCATCATCCACAGGGCGGATTACGGCGCGATGCTCCGGAAAGCGATGATAAAGCATCACAGGTCCGGTGTCGTGAACAGGTTCCTTTGGGAAGCATTCTCAACGAGAACCCCCCTTTTCCTGCACCTGGCAGTCAGGCATCCCCGGCCCATGGGCTTCCTGCGCTCTTTCCATTCATTCAATACTGTCCAGAAGCTTATCTATCCCGTGGCGCTTCCTGCATTGAGAAGAAGGTATCCCCAGATAAGATAACAGGGCATGCAACCGCTACAGCCATCTCTTCCTCTTGAAGTAGCTGAACATGATGACACCGATGACTAGCATCACCGCCCATACAAGCGGATACCCCAGGACACTGTCAAGTTCGGGCATGTACCTGAAGTTCATGCCGTAAACGCCGACTATGAACGTCAAGGGAATGAATATGGTAGCTATGATGGTCAGGGTCTTCATGACCTCATTCATCTGGTTGGAGGCATGCGAGGAATATGCCTGGAAGGCGCTGCTCACCAGGTCCCTCTGCGATTCCAGTATGCCCTGCGCCTTCATTATGTGATCATAGACATCGCCAAAATATCGCGCGACAGTATCTGAGATGACATTATAGTCCCCTGCCT
>CAZPUZ010000033.1:0-6531 GCA_964589875.1 uncultured archaeon | reverse complement strand
AGGATGGTGGCTGATGCGGCCAGCGAGCAGCAGGGCACGGAGAGGCATTACATACAGATGGGAGACAGGTTCCAGGAAATGGGATGGGACAGCCTGGACCATGTAGAGTACATAACGAGGCTTGAGGAGTTGTCAGGAGTTCATGTAGTGCCGGGAAAGGAATGCATGCTTGCTTCTGTCAGGGATTCAATTGATTATATTCGCCACCATATGGAAGAAGGCAAGAACAGGCGTCAAAGAAGCAGCCATTCCACGCCTTCCCGCAGAGATCCGGGCAACGAAGAATTTTTTGGGATATTATAGAATCCATGGAACCTCTCATCAACCACTATCATCTTCTTGGGCTCATTCGCAAGCCCAAAACTCCTCTCCGCCTGTTCAAGAGGTATTATCCAGTCCTTCGCACCGTGCACCATGAGCAGCTTCCTCGGGCTTATGTCTGCGATGTAGCTGTCAGGGTCCACGTATTTGTAGAACTCATCAATGTTGCTGAAGCCTGAAGAAGGAAGCCCGTAACCTGCGGTGCTTATGAGCATTGCGCCCCTTATGCCGGGTTCAATGGCCGCTGCTATGGCCGCGTAGCGGCCTCCCATGCTCTGACCTGAAACGAAAACCATGCCAGGCTCTGACTGCCGGAGGGAAACGAGAATATCATAGGAAGCCAGGCAGTCATACACCATCATGCTCTGGACAGTCTCTTCCCCGCCTATGAAAGCATCAAGTTCCGCTTCCATTCCCGAAATCTGGCCTCCCGTCTGGCCGTGACCCCTCTGGTCAATGGCAAGCGTTATGAAACCCATGCCATTGAGCATGTTACCGAGTCCCCTCTGCTCGGCTTTCTTTCTCAGACCCTGAGCATGGAGCAGCACGAATGCAGGGCAGGGCGCGGATTCGGTGCAGGAATATGGTATTGAAAGGAAGCCGTATATATCCTTTCCCCTGCTCATGAAGGTTATGTTATATACCGCCGCTGATTCTGTCCTGTTGAAGAGCTGCAGATGGTAGGATGGTTCAGGCCTGTCCGAATATGAAACTGCGCCTCCCGCCACCTCATAGTCAACGCCGCCAGTCTGCACGCAACCGCTCACGGATAGCATGGCAACGGCAAGAAACGCGAGAAACGCCTTCATGGTTTAGTGTTCGGGTGATGAAATAAATATTAACTCATAGGACCATACAATGGCATGGCATATGACATCCTCAGGAGACTGATGTCTGATAAGAGAAAGGCCCGATACTCTGTAACGGTCTCGCACATCATGTCATCAGATGGTATGAGGACCATTCCCGGGGATTCAATATCCGGCCTGACACGGAAATCCATTGAATACCGTGGCGGCGAGTCCGGCCAGGAAATCATGACAGTGCCGCTGAAAGACATCATGAGCATAGAAATGAATGGGGCAGAGGTTTATCACAAGAAGAAGAGGATAGAGAGAATATATCCCCGGCATTGATGCCGGTACATTCTCATTAAAGAAAGGATAAGGGGCACAGGCCTAAGGCCCTTAACCACCCCCGTTGTTAAGCCACTTCTCAAAAAGCTTGTCCGATTCGTCGGTGTTCATCTCCATTGCTTCGGGGTGCTCTTCAAGGAACTTACCAATCTTCTCGTAAAGAGCATCCATCTTGGTATTGCTCTTCTCTGCTGATATAGTCATGCCAACCTCCAAAAGCCTCAATTGATTTCAAACATTAATTGGTCCCGGATGGTTATAAATGTTATCAATTCTCAAAGATTGTTTTGTATAATATATTTAAGGATATATATTCCAGATGACAATAAACAATAAATACTGAGACCGGGACAGACCTAATAAGCACTCAAACCAAATATTATCACGTGAATACCATGGTTTTATGGCTTTACGCACTCCTTGCTGGCATGATAGTGCTTTCTGCCATGTTCTCCGGGGCCGAGATTGCGTTTTTCTCTGTCAGTGACATAAAAGTGAGGAAGCTCGTACGCTCAAGAAGGAAAGGCGCATTGCGGCTCAGGAAGCTGAAGTCTGACCCGCACCGCCTGCTGGTGACCATTCTGATATGCAACAACATAGTCAATATAGCTTCTGCTTCCATAGCCACGCTCATTGCCACCGAGGCGTTTGGGTCCTCGGGGGTGGGAATAGCAACAGGCATAATGACATTCCTGATACTGGTATTCGGGGAAATCACACCCAAGTCATATTTCCACCAGAACAACGAGAAGATGTCCCTTCTCATGTCAGGGCCGCTTCATGCACTGAGCATAATACTATACCCTGTGATATGGTTCATTGAGATAATAAGCAAAGCGTTGCTGCATGCATTGGGAACCCGCAGGAGCAGGAAAAGCATAACCGAGGAGGATATCATCGCGGCACTCTCATTGGGCAAGGAAGAGGGCATAATAGAGGAGGGGGAGGAGAAGATGATGAAGAATGTGATTGGCTTTGGTGACATAACAGTAGGGGACGTCATGACTCCCCGGAAGAACATCGTCGCCCTTGACTCCCGGGACAAGCTAACGGATGCCATGGCAGCGATGCTTGAATCGGGCTACTCAAGGATGCCTGTGTACGCCCACGGCACGAAGAGGATAATGGGAATACTTAACATAAGGTCCTCACTGCAACACATCAGGGACAGGCACTTTGACAGGCCGGTGACGGATATGCTCTCAAGACATATCACCGTCCAGGAGAGCCGGCCGCTTGACGAGACGCTTGAGATCCTCAGGGAGCATGCGTCCCATATGGCCATAGTCAAGGACAAAGCCGGAAGGATAGCGGGCCTCGTCACCATGGAGGACCTGCTGGAGGAGATAGTGGGAGAGATATATGATGAAGCCGACAAACGCCGCCACATGATACATTTCATTGATGCAAAGACCGCGACCATAAGGGGCGATATGCTGGTCAAGGACCTCAAAGAAAGGATAGGCATCCCTCTAAGGTCCGGAGTGCCCACAGTATCCCAGCTTGTATCTGCAAGGTTCGGCAACAAGCCCTCACCCGGCAGGACAATAAAGCTGAAGAACTTCATACTAACCGTCATGACAGTCAGCAAGAGCGACCCTTCAAGGATAACGAGGATTAAAGTGACCAAGAGGAGGGGCAAGATAAGGAGATAGCTCAATCCAGCCCAGCGTCCCGCAGTATAGCCTCAATGTTCCTCTTGTGCCTTCCGAAGTCAAACCCCATGAGCGACTCGCTGCCACCGGTGATTATGACCATCCTGGTGCCGGTAGTGGTTCCCACAAGCTTTATGAAAAGCAGGGCCTTTCTTGCCCCATGGCTGACCAGTGACAGAAGACCTGCGCCGCTGAACATGCCTGTCAGATAGAGAAGCTCTGCCTGCTGCCCATAAACATTCTCATAAAGAAGATTCCAGCCGTCTGGTGCCCTGGATTTGAGCCTTTCCATTATGTCCTGCATGTGCAGGAGAAGCTTCTTCTCAATACTGAAGTATTCAGCCATGCAAGAGAATTGGAAAGGTGGTTAAAATAATCAGACTCCTGCCCAAGACCCGCTTTAACCAATCTATCCAAATGGAGCAACCCTTAGAACGAATATGTCGGCCATGGCAATGGCGTTGTCCATCCTGCTTGGAATGAAGGACATGTCAAGACACCATCCAGATTTCTCAACTATCATGACATCGTGCTTTATCTTTGTGTGCAGCATCCTCGCCGAGTTGTTGCCATGAGTCCCGACCACCATGGTCTTGTATCCCATCACCTTGGTATAGAATTCGTAGGCGTCATAGAAATCGCCCTGCATGCAGTTTCCCCTCGATACGGTGGCTTTCAGAAGCACATCTGAGCTGTTATCCGGGTCAAGAACCTCAGAGACATACCCGTCCACGAATCCTGAATCAGCTGAGCCCTTGACCATGTACTGGTTGACATTCTCAGAGTTGAAGCCCGCACTGGAGAAGTCCATCTCTGAGAAGAGGTAGTCTCCGCCGTCAACAGGAACGCACGAACGCGAGGTTTCCGGCTTCTCGTCCACCGTGCCGCAGCTGTTCGCGTCACGGCACTCCCTGGTCTGGAGGCCGCCCGAACAAAAGGACCACTCACCACACTGCCAGCTCTCATGGCATGCCTGGAACCCCGGAGTGCACTGCCTTGACTCAGAAGGTTTTTCGTCTGCCGTGCCGCAGCTGTTCGCGTCAACACAGGACCTGGTCTGAATACCTGTTTCCGGGCATTGCTGCGGCGACCAACCGGTGCATGACCAGCTTTCCTGACAGCCGAACAGGCCGGAAGCGAATGCTACGCCTGTGATTATCGCGAGAACGGCCACGACTAGAACAGCCGCCCTGACCTTCCCCGGACCATGTGTCCTTGGATGAATAGATTTGACATAGGCCATGGCCTCGTCTATCTCCTTGGAACTGTATCCGGCCCCAAGAAGCGCCACCCTGAGGCTCGCCTCTGGATGGCCTTTGGAGAGGTTCTCTTGTATATATTTAACTACTCTCTGGTCAGCCATCGCTATACTATTCGCTTTCGGTTCTTATATTCATGAAAACGCTCAATCCCACTTGTGCCTGGGGTTCCTGGGTATTATTATCCACGCCGCGATATAGGCCAGTATGCCGGAGCCGTATGCAAGGGAGAAGAGCACCCAAACTAACCTTATGATTACCGGGTCTATGCCGAAGTAATCCCCAAGACCCCCGCATACCCCGCCAAGTATCCTGTCCCTGCCTGAACGGTAAAGCCTCCTGGGAGGGGATGCCATTCGCCCGCGAGCACCGGAGCTTACGGCTTTCTTTCCTGTCATTTCAATGCCCTCCTGTCAATGAGTGAGTGAAGGATTATGACAGCGACATATGAGAGCACGGCAAGCAGTATCAAAACCAGATATAGGCGGGGGAATATCATGCCTGACATGGTGCTGAAGAGCGCTATTCCCGTGGAGTGGTTTATTATCAGAAAAGCCCACGCCAGCCCCCAGAGGAACACAGTGACCTTGGCCGCGAAATCAATAGGCTTCAGCACCCAGTAGGTCCTCTTATAGATTCTTATGATGTACTTGATTGAGTTGAAGAAAAGCGATATTGAGAAGAAGAATCCTATATGAGAAGACAGGAAGGAAGATATCTCGGTAAGCAGCACGCCGGGAAGCAGGACGTTTAGGAAATTTATCACCAGCACAGCTATCCAGATGCAGACCACGCTGAATATGCTCTCTATCAGGGGTGCCAGGGAACCGAACGTCCTGTACCACCACGACATGGCCTTTTCCTCAAGGAGTTTGCCATGTTTCTCAATCCTTTTCCCGTGCCATTCCATCTCCTCGCCAAACTGGCTGAAACTCCTCTCAATTCTGTCCCCAAGCCCCTTGCCCCATTTCTTCCAGTCCCTGTCCGTCATCTCGGAGATAGGCTTTTTGAGCCGGCTGCTTCTCCTTTTCTTAGTCGGGGAGAATGAGGTCTTTTTTACGGTCTTTCCGGAGGAGGAAATCTTCTTGGTCTTTGACTTCCCGGACTTTCCCGCCGCAGCGGACCTGCGTCCATTCCTGGCGGATTTCCTGCCTGCCATGTTAAAATAAAGCCGTTTTCCAAATATAAATTAAAAATCAATAGTTTAAACTGGGAGGGCGCATGGCCACGTTTGAATTCTGCCTGCTGCATTGCGATTATGAGGTCCGGGGCACTGGTGGCTCCCAGCACCCGGTAGTGAGGCTGTGGGGGAAGAACAGGCAGGGGAAGAACATTGTCGTTTTGGACAGCTCTTTTGTCCCGTACTTCTTTGTACAATACAGCAACTCCATGGGGAGCGCAGAACTAAGCATGCTGAGGAAGAGGATAACGGAAATGACCGTTGAGGAAACCAGTCCCCTGAAGGTGGAGGAAGCCAGCAAGCGGTATCTGGGCAGGGAAGTTAAGCTGCTCAAGGTTTATGTCCCTCTCCCCTCACAAGTGTCCAGGTTCAGGGAGCAGCTCAAGGACTGGAGGGACATAGAGCAGGAATACGAATACAGCATACCATTCTACCGCAGGTATCTCATAGATAAGGGCATTGTGCCCATGGAATGGGTCAGGACCGAAGGCAAGAAGCGCAGGAAGGCGGACTATTGTGTTGACTTGGTCATTGATGCCGGCAGCGTCTCGCCTGTTGACAAAGGCCCGAGGCAGTGGCATTCAGCTCCGGATTACCCCAGCATCAGGATACTTGCCTTTGACATAGAGACCATGGGGGAGAACCAGGAAAATGTGGTCATGATATCCGTCACTGACAATAAGGGCCTCAGTAAGACCATTACCACCGGCAGGAAGGCCAGAGGCGTTGAGCATGTCAAAGATGAGAAGGCCCTGATATCGCGATTCGCGGAGATAGTCCGCAAGAGGAATCCGGACATGCTTGTAGGCTACAACACGGACAATTTCGATTTCCAGAAGCTTGCGGACGCTTCCGCCAGATGCGGACTTGACATAGCAATAGGCAGGGACGAAAAACCCCTCACCTTCATGCGCAGGGGAAGGTCGTCGTCTGCCCAGATAAGCGGAAGGGCCCACCTGGACTTGTATCCTTTCATCAGC
>CAZPUZ010000032.1:0-6584 GCA_964589875.1 uncultured archaeon | reverse complement strand
CCGGTCTCGTTGGCTACGGCCTTGGCCATCATGGTCTTGCCCGTGCCCGGCGGACCGTATAGCAGGATACCCGAAGGTGGCTTTATCCCAATCCTCTGGAATGCCCTGGGTTTGTTCAGAGGCCATTCCACCGTCTCCTTCATGACGGACTTGACCTCATCAAGGCCGCCTATGTCATCCCATTTCACGTTGGGTATCTCAATCATCACTTCCCTCATACCGGACGGCTCAACCATCTTCAGGGCGTTCATGAAGTCCTCCTTGGATACCCTGAGCTTCTCCAGCACGTCAGCGGGCAGCTCCTCTGTCTTCTTCCATGATATTCCAGGGAGGTTCCTGCGCAGCGCCGACATGGCCGCCTCCTTGGCCAGCCCCTCAAGGTCAGCCCCTACATAGCCGTAGGTTATTGAAGCAAGATGCTCAAGCTTAACGTCCTTGGCCAGGGGCATGTTCCTGGCATGTATCTGCAGTATCTCCAGCCTGCCCTTCTGGTCCGGAACGCCAATCTCTATCTCCCTGTCGAACCTACCTCCCCTTCTCAGCGCCGGGTCCAGGGCGTCGGGCCGGTTGGTGGCGCCGATGACAATGACCTTGCCCCTGCTCTTCAGCCCGTCCATCATTGTAAGAATCTGGGAAACGACGCGCCTCTCAACCTCACCGGAGACTTCTTCCCTCTTGGGTGCAATGGCATCAATCTCATCAATGAATATTATTGAAGGTGCACTTTTTTGTGCTTCATCAAATATCTTTCGTATGTTTTCTTCAGAACCACCGTACCATTTTGTCATTATCTCCGGCCCTGCAATGGAGAAGAAGCTGGCGCCGGATTCGTTGGCCACGGCCTTGGCCAGCAGGGTCTTGCCGGTTCCCGGCGAGCCGTAAAGAAGGACGCCTTTGGGCGGCTCAATGCCCAGCTTGGTGAACAGCTCGGGATGCCTGAGAGGCAGCTCAACCATCTCCCTTATCTTGTCAATCTCGTTGTGCAGCCCGCCTATGTCCTCGTATGTGATGTTGGGGATCTCGGTTTTCTCCTCAACCTCAACAGCCTCGGATTTCACCTCAAGCTCTGTGTTCTCCGTTACCCTGACTATGCCCTGGGGGTTGCTGCTAACCACCACGAACTCAAAGTTGCGGGGCAGACCCATGAAGGGATTGCCGCCGAAGAATTCAGAGAATATGTCTTCCGGGAAGGCGTCCTGGCCGCGCTGCTTGACCACAGGCAGCGTCCTGAGCCGATCGCCCTTGGAGAACGGGCGCATGTACAGCGTGTTCTTGAGTGGCTCCGGGTTAATCTGGAGCACTATGCCCTTCTGTGTAGGAGCGATGACAAGCCTCTTGGCTTCCTTGACGTCCGCCTCGGAAATCTTGATGTTCTCGCCTATGCTTATGCCCACGTTCTTCCTCGTGACGCCGTCCATCCTGGCGATGTGAAGCCCTATGTCGCTGGGATAGGACCGGGCTGCAATGGCCCCGGTCGTCTTCTTGCCCGCAATCTCAATAACATCGCCCTCACGGACTCCTATGGAATGCATGGTCTTGGTATCAATCCTGACGATGCCCCTGCCAATCTCGTCCCTGTTGGTCAACTCCCCGACCTTCAGCGTCACTGATTTCTTTTCCGCCATATCAATTCACTTCTTGATTATAATTCCGGCCAGGCGTTCAGCTCTTGCCGCCGTCCGGCTTCCCGCCCATCCTGCTCTTTATCATGCCCATGATCTGGGACTTGGCCATCTCAAGGATGCCTATGACCTCGTGGTCGCTGAATCCCTGCTTCCTGATGTTTATCTTCAGCTGCCCCATCTCAGAGTATGCGACATTCACCTGCAGCATCTTTGGCTTGTTTTTCTGTTCCATATCAGTCCTTGACCCTGATAATTATTGAGTGTCTGGTTTTTATTACTTCAACACTCGGTTCCTTCCTGACCATCTCAATTATCCTGACATACTTGCGCACCGTGACGTTGTGCAGCCCGGTCGCGCCGGCCAGCTCGTTGACGGAGAACACCCTGCGGGTCTCCAGAGCCTTCAGCATCCTCTCCATTATCTCAAGCGGGTCCCTTCTCATGTGTCCACCCAGTCAGTTCAGCTCCAGGTACTGCCTGAGCAGTGCCTGCGGCACCCTGGCCTTTCTGGCGGCCTTGCCCGCTTCCAGGTTCAACCCCGGCCCCTTCTTGGTGTCCTCGCCAAGGTCGCGCCGTATCTTTTGCTCACGGTATTTCTTTATCTGGTCGCCGATGATGGCCTGGACGTCCTCTATCATGTCCTTCTCATTCCACGTCATAATTACCTCTTATGTATAGATTCAACGGTTTTGGTCGTTAAGTCTTTACATTATGATGTATAGATATTGACACTGCTAATATTTAAAGGTTTCGGCATCTGCGGCTTTCCACAAACGGGCATTTCATGACTATGGTCTGCTTTCCCATACTCTAAATATATCAATTATATTAAGCTTATTCATCAAAACCACTTCTAAATTTAGAAGGAGAGATTATATTAGTTCTCTTCTTTTCCAGATTGCCCTTTGCTTTTTTTCAGAGACTTTATTGCATTAATCAGTAAATCAATATGGGGAACCGCATCTGTATATCCCTTTTAATTGACAATGAAATGAGAAGCATGCATGCGTAAGCCGCTTCTCAAGTACATTCATTTCCCCCTCTTGGGGACGAATATCACCACCATCTCCCCTTCGCTTCTCTTGAGACCGAAACGCACTTCTGGTAGAGCCCTGGCCTTCATGAATACCTGGAACATCCTTTGCTTGGTTCTGCAAGGCTCCGTTGCCCGGATTGCTTGGGAGTTGATGCTAGTGACAACGTCGCCTTCATGCAAGCCCAGTATGGGCCTGTTCAGCTCCATGCCATTGACTTCACCGTCCTCATTTACGTCAATCTCCAGAGCAGAATCTTCACTGCCTATGAGGACTGCATAGAGGCTGTGTATCTGTTCTGAGGTAAGGGGCACTCTGATGCTGCCACCCGGCACGAAAGGCAGACGGAGATTCCTGATAGAGGGAGGCAGCTCTTCTCGAACCGTGGCAGGCTTACCCGAACCCTTTGCCGGAACCTGCCCAGGCATGGTTTTTGGAGACGGGATGACGGGATTCCTGGAACCTGAACGGGTTGTTGTCAATGCCACGCCTTCATGTAGAGGCTTATACCCGGACGTTGTTCTGGAAACAAGAAGCCTGCCTTCCTGGTCCAGGAATGTCACTCCTTCCCTTGCGATGCCGGCGACTGCAAGCCCTGATATGTTGTCCCCGATTCGGCATATCATATATGAACGGTTTGTCCCGCTTCCCATCTCAATTATCGCCATTGATATGGAATTGTCATCAGAAGTGACGGTGCCTATCACCCTGAAGCCTGGACGGTTTTGGTTGGTTTCCCCCTCGCCGGCACACGCCTTTGCAGCAAAAAGCAGAAAAAAGGGCAAGAGGCCAGACAAAATAAAGATGGTCACTTTCATTTTTCCGTCCCCCGTCAAGCATGGGTTGTCATTCTCTCATGGAATTTAAAACGCATTAGTCATTGCAAGTTAAACAGCCGGTGGCGGGATTCGAACCCACGACCCCGCATTAGAGTGCGGCGCTCTGCCATTGAGCTACACCGGCAATGAAAAAAGCTCAAGGCTCCGGCCGAAAGAAACCGGGAGCCAAGAGCAAATATCCTAATTGAGGAACAATGATCTGCCCCACCCGTCGCAAGCTAATGGGGCATAATCTGCCCGTCGCAAGCTACTGTGGGTTCATAAGTCCACCCACCAGCAGGATAACAGTTGCCGTCCTGCTCGCAATATATGCATGCGCTCGTTGCCTGCCCCAGATATGTTGTCATCGGGCAGCCGTCGCCTCCAAGCATGCACTGCCATCGGTCCCATTCGATGATGTAGAGCTCATAACATTCTGGAGCATCTTCACATGGGTAAGTGTGCCCCTGGATGAATACGCTGCACCTATACCCCGGAAGCCAGGACCCGCCTCCAACAACATCTTGCGTCGCATCTTCGGCTTTGGCAAAAGCAGTGCTGCCGGAAGCCACAATGGCCTTCCCTGCCCAAAGCTTGCCAAATACATCAACCGGAAGGGAGTAGAAGCATTTGGATCGCGTGACGTCAACGACCCAAATCGAATCTACGTCCACTGAGTGGACGTTGAGGAAATGCCCCCCGCCTTCTTCCTCCAAACAGAGTATGTCCCCAGCACTGAGTTCCTGAACACCAGAAGCGTGGACGTACCGGACGTCCAGGCCCTGTCCAGAAAGGAACCTGACGATTTCCGAGGCAGGAGTGCCATCAGGTCTATAAAGGCTCTCCTCCCCCTCAAGTGTCCTGCCGTGAGACTTGGCCAAAATCCTGGCCGAAACCACTGCACAGTTTGACTTGCCCTGCCCATTGAGATGGACAATCCGCTCAGAGAGAGCATCCTCCCATCCAGGGTTCTTGTAGTAGCCTGCAGAGACCCGCCGGTCATTCAAGGAGAACTGCCTCTCCACAAACACCCCCTCCGGAGGGAGCGTGGAAATCATGGGCGCAGTGTGGTCAACAGAACGGAGTTGGAAGAACTCCTTGGTGTTCTTCCCGCTGAATCGGGAAGTGTCAAGAACGACGGTCTCGAGCCCGCCGTCAGACCAAGTGAACGTGAAGGTCCGACGATATCCTTTGGTCTCCTCGATTCGTCTGATGATCCTCCTGCCGTCAACATGCAACTGGCACTTATAGACATCCCCATGGAAGGTAATCAACTTGATTCCGGTATCCCACCCCTCAACTTCGTACTTGCCCGGATCGGGAATGCTCCCAATTCCGAGACATACTGTCAGGAAGTAATTCCTGTCAGGGTCTGGGAACAGTCCGGTTGATCCCTCAGTGTGGGGAAATCGGCCGGTTGAATCGACGAGCCAAGTGTTATGGGGCTCGTTGATCCCGAAAGCAAGAGTCCCCTCAGAGGCCAATACCACTGTGTGAATCTGCGTGGCTCGGGAGGATTCGCCACATTCCACCATTGGCTCAAGAGGTACTATCATCTCATCAGGCCCGGCGTAAAACTTGTCTGTCCTGACGAAACCTCCTCCCCGGGCTACCCGAACCATGTACTGTTCAACCTCGCCGTCCCGGAACTTGGCGTAGTCGAGCTCCAGGGTTCCTTCGCCACCACCCAACCAGTCAGCCGGCATCTGGATATTATTGATGGCCTCCAGTACCTCCGATTGGCTCATGGTTCTGGCTTGGACCCCTGAACACAACAACACAACCGCTACTGCTACCAAAACATGTTTCTTCATAATTTCCTCCTGTTGTTGCAGTTCTAGTTTCAATACACATTGCACGACGACTTGCCTGTCACACTCAATAACCTCCTTAAGGGACAGGGAAAGAATAATTAACAAAGAACTCTTCACACTTCCCCAACATCTTGGGCTGGCGGGGGTTGGCCTTTGTTGCCACTCCCCACCAGCCCGTGCCGCAAAGAATGCAGCAAGATGGAGAGGATGGAGAGAAGACAGATTCGAACCGGCAACCTCAGCATTTGCAGTGCTGCGCTCTGCCATTGAGCTTCCCTCCTATCAGGAGGGGAGGCACGATGATGCCTCCTCCAACGAAAAGGGGGGTGACGAAAGCAAATATCAATTCAAAAATATCCTCAGGCCGGCGGCCAAAACCCAGGCATCCTTCTCGTAGAGCTGGGCTTCAAACATTCCCGACAAACGGCCTGCCCCGATGCTTGCGCCGACATATCCGCCGAAAAGTGTCTGCTCGATGTCAGCGGACTTGTCAATCATGGGCACACCGTTGATGCTGAGCTGGATATCGGCGTCCCCGCGCATGTAGTACAAACAGGGACCTCCGAATACGCTTGCCTGGAGGCCGGCATCAACGGGCGTGAGGCGGACATTCGGCCCTATTGCAAGCTGGGCCTCGAACATGCTGATGTCACGTGCCGACAGCACCGCGGTCTCGCAGTAGTACTCCGGCTCCACGGGGGCTAACATTATGAAACATTCATGGGGCCCGGTGTGCTCGGGATATGGTTCGTATTCCTCGCAGCATTCGTAGGCGCGGGCATCGCAATCCTCCAAGTCTGTCCATGTGGCCTGGCCCACGATGCCCCACGTGATGCGGTCACCACAGCTGCCAAGGGTAAGGCCCGATGACGCCCCGATTGAGAACCCCGAATCAGGGTCCCCGACGAAGCTGAAGAAGTCCTCCCCGCGGTTGTCGGTGAAGTCGGCTTCAGCGACGCCTACACGGAGAGTGGCATCCCAGTTGCTGGACAGTCCCCACCCAATGGTACCGTAGAACCTCTCGGTCCTGACATCATCAATTGTATTGTCAAAGCCTATCAGGCCGAAGCACTTTCCCTCGACAACGGGAAGCCGGTCCATTTCACAGTCCGCCTCCCCCACTGAGTACTCGCCCCCTATGCTGAGCTGTCCTTCTTCATGTTCGGACGTCGGAGGTCCAAGAAGCGTCTGGGACATGGAACAGGGCGCGATTATCAGTACTGCGAAGGTTGAAACAATCATTAATTTACGGCACATCTCATTCTCCTTCATAACATTTCATTTCAGAAAACA
>CAZPUZ010000031.1:0-6590 GCA_964589875.1 uncultured archaeon | reverse complement strand
ATAATGGGGATGAATATTGAGAAGCCCTCACAGATAAGAAGGAAGCTTACGAGCCTGGCCAGCACAATAAAACAGCATGCAAACTGCACAACAATCATAATATCAGAGGTCCCCGAGGACAGCAAGTCCCTGTCGCGTTGGGGGGTTGAGGAATTCGTCGTTGACGGCGTCATCGTGCTGAACTACCTGGGCATAGGAGAGTCATACAACCGCTCCCTCATGATAAGGAAGATGAGGCGCACGAACCACGGAAAGGATATATACCCGTTTGAAATCACGTCCAAGGGTATAGTAATCAAGAAACCACAGATTTGATTGGGCAGCTCCGCATTTTCTTTAAAAATCAGGGCGACAATATTTCTAAGGTGATTCCATGGTCAGGGTCAGCGAGATAATGAAGCACAACGTCATAACAATGGATCCTGAACTAACGGTTTCTGACGCGACCAAGATAATGACCAACAACAGGGTGGGATCAGTCGTTGTTCTCAACAAGGACATGATGCCCATTGACATGGTAACCACGGACGATATTGTAGGCCTCATAGCTTCAGGGAAGGACCCCAAGAGCGTCAGGATAAAGGACGTCCCCAGGAAAAGGGAGCTGATAACGGCCTCCCCTGACGATGATATTCTCAAGGTCACCAAGAAGATGATAAAGACCGGTGTCAAGCGACTACCTGTGGTCAAGGACGGCAAGCTTCATGGGATAATATCAGACAAGGAGTTACTACTCACCGCACCGGAGCTTCTGGAGATAATGTCAGAGAAGCTCAGGTCCAGGGTGGAGAACGTTGCCCAGCCCGACCAGGAGATATCCGGCATATGCGAGGAATGCGAATCATATTCTGACGAGCTGAAGAACATCGGCGGTAGGTGGCTGTGTGAGATATGCAGGGGCGAGGAGAGCTAGCTGCACGAACTGGGCTGGCCTTCTGTCTCCCATGCACCAGGACTGCTTTCGGACCGGTATTTTCTGGAAAGGCTTTCCCCCTCCCCCGCTTCCAGGTCCCATTCCTCATACAAACCGTCGTAACCGCCCTCCCACGCCACGAAATCAGTCATTGAGCCGTCATGCCAAAGAGACAGCTGGTCCCCGTTGTTGTTCAGCCTGACTGTCATGCCATCCATGTCGGGTGCGCATCCATGATGTTTCTCGAATACCGTGGAATTCCTTGTTATCACCACGCGTTCCCCTCCTGCAATCGTGATGTTTGGCAGGGTCCAGTTCTTTGCGTTGTCCCCCATGAACCACCCGGAAAGGACAGCGTCTCCGCTTCCGGTATTCATCAGGGCCACCCATTCGTCCCTCTCATTGCCCGGTTCAAGTCCGTCATACATCACCCCGCATATGATGATTTCGGCTCCGCCCTCGCCGGGTTCCGGAGGCTTCTCACAATCTTCCGGGCACCCATCATAATCCTCGTCGTCTTCGCACTTCCCATTGCCACAGCACGGTATTATTTCCTCGATAACACATTCCCAGTCGCTACTGCAATGGTCTTCTGTGCATGCGTCGTCGTCGTCGCAATGGCTGTCTAGGGAGCACTCACAGCCCTCTTTCTCAGAGTAGTCATCAGAGCATCCGTTCCTGTCATGGCAAGACCTGGTCATGGTTTCGCCGTCACACTCGCTCCAATCCCCACATTCCCAATCTTCCATGCACGGCTCGTTAGCCGGGACTTCCTCATCATCTTCAGGGCCTGGGTGTTGTGGTTCGTTCTTCTCTTCCATGCCTGAGATTGCTGCATCATTCTTGCTTGTGGAGGGTTCAGGGTTCATACCAGGGCCCGCGGATTCGTTCCGGTCTTCGGCATCCGCCACGGTCAACGTTTCCTGCGGCATAACAGCCGTCCCTGCTGAGTCGTTGGATATATCAGATTGTGCTGTCCCGGATTCGTCCACTATCCTGCCGGTCTGCGTGCACCCAGAAATAACAACAAAGGCCAGCAGCAGGGAGAGGACAATGAGCTTGGAAGCCATACATTATTTAAAAAGGGAAAAAACTTAAAATATCTTCACTGCCCCGGTAGCTCAGCATGGATGCGGGTTGGCGGAAGCCATCCGGCCAGGAATAGAGCGGCACCCTCCTATGGATGCGCTACACAGCCGTCCAAAGAAAGGTGAAGGTCGTGCGTTCGAAAAGGCTAAAGCTTCATAAGCGGCCACTGAAACTCGCACCCGGGGCATAAATCGCGTCATTTGTCACCCCGCTGGGTAGGACGAATATAAATCAGGACTGCCTAAAGATATAAAGGAATTCAGACAATTATTAGGAAACGGGTTCGCAAGAGATTATTATGGGAAGAATCTTGGCTTTAAGCTCGGGTAAAGGAGGTGTGGGTAAGACCGTCACGACGGTGAATCTCGCAGCTGCGCTGGCTCAGTTCAACCAGAAGGTAGTTGCTGTTGACGCCAACCTGACGACGTCCAACCTGGGACTCCATCTTGGCATCCCGCTTTACCCTGTAACCCTTCAGGACGTCATACACGGTAAAGCCAGGATTGAGGACGCCACATATTTCCACCCGGCAGGCTTCAGAATCATACCTGCCGACGTGTCACTCTCGAAGCTGATGCTTCCAAAGACGAAGGACCTGGTAAACGTGCTATACGGGCTGTCTGACAGGGCAGACTACGTCCTGATTGACTCGGCAGCCGGCCTTGGAAAGGAGACTGTGGCCACGCTTGAGGCGGCAGATGAGATGATCACAGTCACCAATCCGGAGCTTTCCGCGCTCACAGATGCTCTCAAGCTCAACAAGATGGCCGAGAAGTGCGACACCAGGAACATGGGCATAGTGCTCAACCGCATCAGGAATGAGAAGCACGAGTTCTCCAGTAAATCCGTTGAGGACTTCCTTGAGATGCCTCTCCTGGGGCATGTTCATGAGGACAGCATGGTGAGAAAGGCCATCGCCAACAAGCAACCCATAGTGAATTTCAGCCCATACTCCAGGCCGGCGAAGCAGTTCAAGACCATCGCATCAAAGCTCACTGGTGAAGAATACACGCCCAGCACATCCATCATGGAGAGGCTTTTTGGCTGGCTTAGATAGAAATCAGCTCATGCAACTTCTCAGTATTAAGTTCAAAAGCAGCTACAGGCTTCTCAAGACCCCAGTTATTCAGGACCTCGGGATGTATCTCTCCCACCTCACCGACCGCCTGGCCTGAGACAATAACGGTCGCGTGTCTGCCTTCAATGAAGGCCGTGCCCTTTTCGGCCCTGAGGCTGTACTCAGCGCCCATGGAAGACAGCAGTGCTTCAAGCACGCTGGATATCTCCTCATATCCTACCCTCACACCGCTTATGGCACAGGCCGTCCTCATCTCATCCTTTGTCCTCGTTTCCCGGGAACTGTCAGGTATAATCACAGTGCCTGTCTCAAAGACCTTCTGGGGATATTCTCTATGCTTGTTTTTGGACAGGAACTCCAGAAGCCCCGGCAGTATGCGGTCCCTGAAAACAGACCAGTTAGAGGACACGACATTCTCAATCTCCGCAACCCGCCCCTCAGGCGTTTCCATCTTTCTGAATATATTGTCCTTGTTGGTGAGCATGTAAGACATCACCTCCTGGAAACCAGTGCCTATCATGATTTGGGCAAGCTCCCTGGAGAAAACGACCTTCCTGTTTTCTTTCCCCACAGTGGCAAGCATGGGAGTAGCAGGCTCCGCGTTTCCGTAGCCGTATGATATGGCAACATCCTCAGCCACGTCCCTCCAGTGCATGATGTCCTGCCTGTATGCCGGATATGTGGCTTCTATCTTATCCCCGATGGGCCTTGCCTTGTACCTCGCCTGTTCAAGCAGTTCAGTTATCTGCCCGGCTTTCAGCTCTATCCCAAGTATCTGCCTTATCTTTCCCGCGTCCACGGAAATCTTTTTTGGTTTGAGGACAGGCGTGACTATGGTCTTGTTCAGATGCCCGCGCGGATACACCACCCTCACACCCTCCACCTTAGCACCCCTGTCCGCCAGGGCAGCGACAAGCACGTTCAATGCGGTCATGTTGAAATCCAGGCTGAAGCCGGAACACTCAATAAATACATCCTTTGTCTGGCTGGTGACCTTCCCTGTATGATTGGAGTTGATGATGGGGGGCAATGAGAGCACCTCCCCGGCATCATCAATGAATATCGGGTATTCAGGACAACCCTCAAGCAGATGCCTGTACTCCTGCCCTTTGGGATGCTGCTCAAGAATCTGCCTGGGCGTCAGGGAGTCAGAGAACTCAAGCGGCACAAATCTTATTCCGTCTGGTTTAACTGTGGTGTATCTCACAGGACCCTTTATCTTGTGGAGGTCATATACCCCTATTGCAACTTCCTTCCTCCTCTTGCCGTAGGTCTCCGAGACCTTTTCCTGAAGCTGGATAAGCTGGGAAAGGACATTCTCGGTGATATCCAACCCCCTCACCACGGCGCACACCGTGTACGGCCTCACCCTGGCCACCTTTGGGTCAACCCTCACCTCCAGCGAGGGTTTGGCGACACTGTACTCGGGCAGTCCCGGCCTGCCGTACCTGCCTGCAATCTCCCTGGCTATCCCCTCAGCTGACCAGAGGTCGGGCCTGTTTGTATCCTTTATGTCAATCTTAAGCGTCTCTCCATCAATCTCGTCAATCTCGCCTTTGGCGAAGAGTATCCCCTTCTCTCTTAATTCGTCCAGCGGGACATGCCTGCCCACGAGACACAGCAAATCCTCATAGCCAGTTTCAATCGTCGGCATAATCTCACCTCTCCACTACCACTCTGCTTTCTCTGAGCCATCCCAGGTTCTGTGTAAACAGCTCCCTTATGTCATTAATCTTTAATCTGAACATTGCCAGCCTGTCTATGCCAAGGCCCCACGCTATTACCGGTTCCTCTATGCCCAGCGGCCTTGTCAGCTCCTCCCTGAATATGCCCGCACCGGCGAACTCCACCCAACCCATTTCCGGATGCTTGGCAGACAGTTGCACCGACGGTTCAGTGAACGGATAGTAGTCGGGGAAGAATCTGACCTCTTCGGCGCCTGCCACCTCAAGGGCGAAAGTCTTGAGCAGGCCCAGCAGATTCCTGAAGTTCAGTGAGGGGTCTATGACTATGCCCTCGCATTGGTTGAACTCCACACCATGCGTGGCATCAATGACATCGGGCCTGAAGCAGCGGGAGATTGCAAAGTATTTACCCGGGACATCAACGCCTCTGGACAGCTGCCTCGCCGAGCATGCCGTGGTGTGGGCTCTCGGCATCAGCCGAGCTGCCTTTTCAGGGTCCCACTTGTATCCCCAGCCGCTGGAGCCTGTCTTCCAGCCATTCTCATGGGTGGCCTTCACGCGGCCGACGACGCCCTTTCCGGGCAATGACCCCTTCTTGGGAGTCTTCAGTGAATATGTCTGCGTCCAGTCTCTGGAGGGATGGTTCTGGGCCTGATAAAGAGCGTCAAAGTTCCAGAACTCCAGTTCTATATGAGGGCCGGTCATCTCTTTGAATCCCAGCTTAAACAGCTTGTCCCTGACTGTATCAAGGAAGCTGTTGTAAGGATGCCTCTTGCCGGGGTATATCCTGGAGCCCGTTATGCTGACATCATATTTCTTGAGTGTAACCTTCTTCCATAGGCCCGTCTTGATGAGTTCCGGGCTCAGGTTGGCGACCTGCTTGCCTATCATCCTCCTGGCCTTCTTCAGGTCGTCGTCCCTCTCTTCCCTGACCAGCCTCCTCTTCAGAAGGATCTTCACGGCCCTGCTGTCGGGCTTGTCTCCTCTGGAGACTGCCTCCATGGCCTCCTCCTCAATCGTCTTGCCTGGCTTCCTGACAAGTGTTATCTTGTTGCCTTCAATCCTTATCCATTTGTTCTTCTTTGCCCAGGAGAGAGCAATGGCGAACCCGTCAACCTTTTTCCTGGCCTGTTCTATTGTAATGGGCTTCCCCAGCAACGCCACGAGGTTCTTCTCCGGCAGCCCGCTCTCAAGATATTTTTTCCCCTCTTCGGTAAGGCTGTACATGAAACGTCCCTAACCTAATAATTGTTCAGGTTATTAATAAGAAATCACCAGTTGCTGAATTCCAGCTCCGGCCTCCCGTTCAGCCTGTCGGAGACCCCGGAAACGAACCCTCTGGCGTAGGAAAAGGTGACAAGGGGGACGAAGAGAAGTACGAAAGGCAGTATGGCCGAGGACGAGCCCGCGTTGATTGTAGCGCCCTGTGAGAACGCCTGGACTCCCGCAATGGCACCTATCATTGAAAGCAGCGCAACGGACGCAATCACGACATAGGAGGATATGCCCGTCATCGTTAGTGATGCCAGCAGTATGGTTATGGGCGCCAATGTCAGGGGATTCTGGAATATGAGAAGCCCAACTATCGCCAGCATCAGCAGGAACTGGGGAAAAAAGCAGACGAATGCCTGCCAGGAGATTATATAGGGTTTCATGTGGTTGACAGAGCAATGGAACATGCCTTTGCCGTACCTTCTCTTGGCCCTGAGCAGTGAGGAGAGTGTTTCCGGTTCCTTGATATTCACCGTTGTCCTTGGCTCGTATTTAATCTTAAAGCCTGCCTTGATGACCTTGGCCATTTCGGCTACTCGCTTACCCAGATTTC
>CAZPUZ010000030.1:0-6873 GCA_964589875.1 uncultured archaeon | reverse complement strand
AAAGATAATTCAGTTGATTTAATTTTTGCAGATCCTCCTTACAATATGTCGAAGAAGAATGGTCTAGGATGGAAATACAGCAAACATATTACAATGCAAGAATCTTGGGACATGTTCAAGAAGGATGAATTTTTTGATTTTAATGTCAAATGGGTATCCGAATGCCTAAGGGTTCTGAAACATGGAGGCAGTTTTTGGGTATGTGGTTCTTTTCATAATATCTATCAACTTGGATTCATATTGAAGCAGTTTGATGAAGTTAAAATTAACAATCATGTTGTTTGGTTCAAACCAAACGCTCAGCCAAACATAACTTGTAGGATGTTCACTGAAAGTGCGGAGCATCTAATATGGGCAACAAAAAACGGTAATGGAAAAAAATGGAAATTCAATTATGATTTAACTAAGAAAGATATTTCTGATAGACTTAATCCGGAAAACAAACAGACTAGAAACGTTTGGGCAATCCCCCTTACACCAAAAAGTGAAAAATGGGCCGGGGAACATCCAACCCAAAAGCCTCTTGAATTGCTAAGAAGAATTATTATTTCAACTTCTGATAAAGGGGATACTGTTCTTGATCCATTCTTAGGCTCTGGAACAACATCTGTAGTGGCCAAGTCTCTGAAAAGAAGTTCCATTGGCATTGAAAAAGATAAGAAGTGGCTGAATATCATCAAGAAGAGAATGAATCCTCCGCAAAAAGTTATTGGTGAACAGGACAAAATTGAAATTATTTCATAATTTTGATTGATGACATTGTTCGAGATACCATAGTGGACTTAAATCCTTTGAATATTTTTTGCTTTTACGGTTTTCTTTTGCTGTATACTTGGACAATGCTGGCTGGCCATTACAGACACTCATGCAAAGATTATCAATCTCTTTTGGGTTATCAATGAATTCTCTTATCCAACCCTGGAAAAACAATGTCGGTGGATCGAATTTACTTTCCTTATTATAACAATACTCTTGTTCTATGACAAAGAGCTGTGCCAACACACCAATGGTTTTAATATTATTCAAGAAGTGTTCGAAATTCTCGTGGGATAATTTCTCAAGCTCGGTCTCTGGGTCGTGTCCGTAAAATATGTTGTCAAAAGCAAGTAAAAGTTGTTTTTTCAAGTCGGGTCTCCCTCTAACTCGAAGATTAAGATCAATCATCACTCTCATATGATTCGGTCTAAATTCTCTTTCGGATTCTTGTAACCATATCTGAAAGTTCCTGTTTTTATCATATGATTGAAACCTCTTTGATAACCTTGATGGACGATAGAGTTGAACCTTCAGACTATCTTCCTCAAAAACGGTTTTCTTAACATCGAAAGGCAAATCCCTTACAATATTGAACATATCTTTCTTTTTCATGCCTACCAATCTTACTATGACTTGGTTTTTTATAGGTTTTCGTGAATAAGAATGTATGGGTGGAGCGCCAAATTATGCCAAGGGAAGGGCCAACATGGCCCGCATGGCTGACGGAAAGTCCAGAGCATTCGCACAAAATATTATAGTTGATCGCGGAAAGGGAAGATATCCGAAATGTCTGACCCTTGAACCGAAGCCTTATTATTTCTGTCCCAAAGGAAAGGCTCCAGAAGATCCTAAGGATGTGCCGACAGAATGCAAAAGCTGTCAGGAATATACAAGAAGCCATTTCTGGGAAGAAAATACTAGAAATGACAGATTAAAGAGACTTCGAGATGCTGGATTGCCTACAAGGATTGAGGGATGATATGAAGGTTTGCAAGAGCAGCAGACACTCAAAAATCACCGGGGATTTCGCAGAGAGTTTAGTTCTATATTGGCTTTCCAAATACGGTTTTGAAAGTGCCAATGTTGATCATACCGGCATTGACATCATTGCAAGGAACCCCAAGACAAAAGAAATAATGGGAATATCTGTTAAAAGCCGTTGCAGGAACACGGGAGAAGAGGGAACCTATATCAGAATACCAAAAGACAACTTTTCAAAGATTAAAAAAGCATGCAAAGCTTTCGGTTGTTTACCTTATTTTGCTATTGTTGTTGATGAGGCCGATAGTATAACGGTTTTTATTCTTAAGATGGAGAAATTGCTGAAAATGTTCCCCATCGGAAAAAGTACGTTAGGATGGAAAATGAACAAGAAAAATATTGAAAGATACAGATCAGATCCAGATATTAAAATTATTGAATTTTCTCATGAGACAAAAAAGTGGTGGTAGAAAAAGGATATAATGTCACATCAAATCCTTTTTCATCTGCAGGTATTGTTTTCTGGTTATTTCGCCTTTTGCATATCGGATTTTTAGTGTCTTCAATACATCATGTTCTTTTTCGTTGGTTTTTTCGTCCTTTACTTCATCAACATTCTTATCTTTGATTTTCTTTTCCTCTCTATTTCTATCCTTTGAATCTTGCTTGATAATAATTTCATCTCTAAAGAGACCAGTAATTGTATAATACAATCCTGTCACGAAGAGTATGAATGCAAGAATCAGAGATATGATGAAAAGAATGAAACCCTGACTGGTTGAGAATCCAAGTGCCAATCCTAATACCGGTGAGAATAAAGCAAGGAAAACAGAGAGTATGATGCAAGCTATACCGCTTACAAATTCACTGAAGCCCATGATATCAACTCACAGTTAATTATTCGTGTTTCTTCTAATTAAGAAATGATTAAAACCCCACTCCAACCTACCCATTAGGTAGGCAGCAAACATTGGGCGAGATGAAACTGGTGACGTTGCCGGCATTGGTCTCGTTGTCCTCGCATTCGGCCCCGCCCACTTCGCTCCGCATTCCCGAATTTCTTATTAAACCTCCCAGCGCATTTGTTAAGAGGTGATCCGACATGCCAATAGTGTCTGTCGAGACATGGCCCCTCAAGGAGGGCCAGAGGCCGGAGCTGATAAAGAAGGTGACCGACGTGTTCGTCGGGATGGGCATCCGGCCGAGGCCGTGCTCATCAAAGAGACGTCCATGGGATGCTGGGGCAGCGGAGGTCAGCAGCATTCGGTGAGGTTCAGGGACCTGAAGAGATAGAGGAACCCGGCGGATGAAAATTCTGGAGCGTTCCCTGGCCCTTCTGCCGGGAACGGCATGCAAATTCTCTTATAAAACTTACCTTCAAGTCTTGGTTATGCAGTACCGCATATTCGCGCCGCTGATGGCTGACTACAGGAAGATAGTGACGAGCATGGATGAGCGGCTGGGCGCGGAGAGGGTGATGCTGGAATCCCCTGCTTACTCTGCCCCCTTCAGGAACGAGAACCATATGATGGGCCTGATGCTGGAGCTGCAGAGCTGGGAAGGCATGAACGAGGCGCCCAAGCATATACTCTCAGACCTTGGCAACGTGGTGCAGGACGAGGTGTTGGTGTTAAGGCAGCTCATCAGGCTGCCGTGCTTTCTGGAGTTCTATTCGCCTCTTGAAAAGCCCGACACGGAGGCCATGGCAGCCAGGTTGAGGGGCAGATACACAGGCAGCATAAGGCACTGCTATTATCCAGTGATAACCAAGGTCTCTGGCAGGCGCGACAGCATGATGATGATGTTCAGGGGACCGGAAGAGATAAGGTATGAAGTGCCCAGGCTGATTGACAGCCACTGCGGCGGGGAATTCGCTGTCTCCTTTGAGGATGACGAGCCGTTTATGGAGTTCTGAAAAAAACTTAAGCTTACACATGTAAACACGAGTTTATACGCGTGGCATGATTCATCTTTATAAGCATGTATTTACAATGTCTATACAATATGTTCCCCAGTCTTGCTCTAGGGTTCATCCCTGGGCAACACTGGGCAACACTGGGCTTATCCTTATTTCTCAGACATTCAAAGATATAATCATCAATCCTTATCGATTTGTTGCAAACCTGTTTAAGGTAACCGGACCTGCTGACACTGGAGAAAGCATTCTCCACCTTTTTGCCAAGCTTTTGGACTTTCTGTATCAGGCACAAAATCACCATCCTCGCTGACAAGAATCGCAGAATCGTATGCATCCTCATATGCGAGGGATACCATGTCTATAGCAAGAAAGATGTCATCTCCTTTGACAGAATATTCATATTTTCCCGCTTCATTCTTGATTCTCCTCATCCTGCATAGAATAACATGAAATCCTGGTATTTTTCCGAAGCTCGGAAAAGAACTTCTGCTGCTTTCTGTAAGTTTCTTGGTTATAGCTCCTGTCAAGGGGGGCGTTATAATAATTAGTGCGAATGAGGAGCCTGCCACCTCTTAAGATATCAACAAGGTTGGAGAAGTTAATTTCATTGTCCTTGAAACCAGTACTGCTCTTCAGGCTATGATAGAAGTTGCTCCCGTCTTCCTGTCAAGTTTATCTTTCATGATTCCTGATTAACGCTAAGAAATAAAACAATATTAGGAATCAGATTAATTTTTCATCATGTCATCGGAGATGATGTCGCCCATGGGTTTCAGGCTCATGTCGTTGATGTTCTGGATAAGGGACAGTGTGGCGAAGCCGTGGAAGAAGCTGGACCATTTCGGGATAAGGAAGGGAAACGTGGTGGTTGATTACGGCGCCGGTACCGGTGCGTATCTGCCTCACGCCAGCGAGCTGGTGGGGCAGCAGGGCAAGGTCTATGCTGTGGACATCAACCCCACGGCGGTGAAGGCGTGCAGGAAGGTCGCGAAGAAGAAGGGACTGGCCAATGTCAGGGTGTTCAGGGCGAAAGGCTACAAATGCGACATCAACACCGGCGTGGCTGACGTGGTCTATGCCCTGGACATGTTCCATGCCGTGGAGAAGCCTACGCGGTTCCTCAAGGAGCTGCGCAGGATATGCAAGAGGAAGGGCCATCTGATTCTTGAGACCGGCCACCAGAGCATGGAAGACGCGAGGAACAAGGTAGAGGATTCATTCTACTGGAAGATAAAGAGGACCGGCAAGGGCTGGTTCAGGTGCGAGCCTGTATGAAGGAAGTGAATCGTTCATTGGATTATGCTGAATGAGTCAAAGAAGCCTTTTGCCCGTTCAGTGTCATACTCGCCGCTGTAGTCCGAGGCAGTCAGTATGTACATCCTGCTCCCTGCCAGGCAGTACCTCAGCTCCATGTGCCTGCTCTCGTACATCATTGAGATGTGCCTGCACGGGTAGCCGCCTGCCGTGGCATTATAACGGTCAATGAAGTAGCCGCGCACCAGTCCCAGGTTGCCGGCCACTATGCCGTCGTAAGCCTCCTTCTCCACTATGTAAGGCCCCAGCTCGGAGCTGTCCCAGAAAGCGCTGAGCAGCTCCTCTGTGCCTTGGGCGCCCATGGCCTCTGCGGGCAGGTCAAGGTATGAGACCACGTAGCCGATGCCCCGGCTCTGGCCGTAATACGTGTTCAGAGTCACGTTCACGCCGAGCGTGTCCGAGGGAGCGGCGCTGAAGCCGGGTTCGGAAGGGAACATGACGGAGAATCGGCCGCCTTCGGGTGAGAACTCCTCTGTTTCCTGCTGTCCTGAGAACGTCCCGGAGATGAAAACATATCCGATGGCCAGGACCACGGCCAGGCCGATGACGATCCTTATCCTGTTCACTGCCTTCTTGCGCTGCTGGAATTCCATGCAATATGTTCGGGTTCTGGCATAAAAACGGTTGCTTAAAGCAGCCCGAAAGCCAGCACGAAGGCGAGGTTGATGATGCCCGCCAGAACGCCGGACAGGTAGACCTCCTTCATGCTCACGGCGCGCGGGAGCAGCTTCCTTTCCTGTAGCCGGCCCAGGAAATTTTCAATCTTTATGGCTTTCTTCACGTCCAGCGGCAGCGACGACTGCCTGGATACCTGCTTGGCCAGGGCGACTTCTATCAGGAGTATGTTGCCCATGGTGAGCAGCATGGGGTAGATGAATATGCCGGCGGTATGGCTGAGCCACGCCAGGACCGTGAGGTTGGTGGCGCCGGTAAGCATGACCAATACAAGGATTGCCCGCGGGATGAACGCGGCCACGTATCCCCAGACCATGGCTTCCTTGTTGCGGAACACCGCGTAGGCGGCCAGTGCTGCTACTAAGGCGGAGACGATGATGATGACGGCTTCAATGGCTATGCTTAAAAGAGTCATGAATGAGAATTGGCCTGCTGCTGTTAAATATGGATTTCCCGTTTGCAGTGGAACATGTGGGATTTCAGGGAGATAACAATATTATCGGGAGACGGCAACCTTTCATCATGACCTATATCCCCGGTGACAGGGAGATAATGCAGCTGAACAACATTACTTTTGATTTTGACGCAAGCGTGGTATGCGGGGACAATGATGACCCTTTCAGGCCGTGCTACAAAGAGGTATGGGCCCGCGGGTTCAGGTACAGGGAACACCATGACCTCAGGAACGAGCTGCTGTCTGAAGGCTACACGGACTGCGGGGGATACGACGGGGGGTATAATATGGTGGACCCGCATACGGGGGCCGAGGTAAGGATAGATGAGGTTTCGCGTGTGCCCGAGCCGATGACATGGGTGTCTGTGAGCCTGGGAAGCGTCTGGTGGGACGATGTGCCGGCCGCCTACAACAAGGTCGCAACGATATTCGCCGGACTGTGATATCTAGTCCGGCCACAGTTTGGGGGAAATCCTCGGGTCCTCTGTCTGTTCCAGCTCTTCTGCGTATCTTGACCAGACATCAGCCTCGGCGTCCAGGGCTTCCTCATCGCTGCCATACGGTCCGGACAGGATGATGATTTCCCTCCCGAAGCGATGCCCTTCCTTCCGGCCGGGCCCGCCGAAAGCCCTGCATAGTGAGAAAGGCAGGAAGCCTCCTGGCCGCTCCTCCGGCGTGATTACACCTTCGTGAGGCATCCTGCGCCTGTTGCCTATCCTTTCCATTGTGTGTACATACCTGTCACCCAGCTTTTCAAAGAGCGCCGGTCTGGGGC
>CAZPUZ010000029.1:0-6903 GCA_964589875.1 uncultured archaeon | reverse complement strand
CTATGGTGTTCCTTAATCCTGTCCTTGCGAACATATACCAGGCGGCTGGGCTCGGCTCCGGCATGACCGGGGCAATGGCGGTTTTTGGCGTAATCGGCGGTATCATAGGCGGAGCCATAATGGGCTTCATACTGGGCCTGATTGGCGGGGCTTTCGGAAAGAAAAAATAAGATGTCACTTTTCAACAAGCTACTTTATCTCAAATCCCGGAGTGTCGTGCCTGGGCTTCTCCCATTCAACCTCTACCTTTCTCACCTGAGCGCCGGGAGGCCCCTCCCAGCAGAAGTCAATCATCTTCCTGACCCTGTCCCTGTCACCCTCAAACACGGCCTCAAGCGAGCTGTCCGGGACATTCCTGACCCACCCTCTTATCTCAAGCAGCTTGGCCTGGCTCCGCACGCCGGACCTGAAGAATACCCCCTGCACCGAGCCGGTTACCCTGACATGCGCCCTTACCCTGCCACCCGCTTCTATCGCTTTTTCATCCCCGGCCATGCTTTCGTTTTTTTATTGTTTAATAATTTTATAAAGAATATGGCTTCTGAACAGACCGACCCCTCGGTAAAACAGGTGCTTGATGCATCCGGCTTCCCGGAGCCCAATCCTGTGCAGAAGAAGGCCCTGGATTCCGGGCTTCTCAGTGGACGCAATATGGTCCTTGCGGCGCCCACAGCGTCGGGGAAGACGCTTGTAGCGGAGATGGCGGCCTTCAATACCATAAGGAAGGGCAAGAAGGTAATATACATAGTCCCTCTCCGCGCCCTGGCCTCTGAGAAGTACGATGACTTCAGGGATAAATACGAGAAGATAGGTGTCAGGGTCGCCATATCCATCGGAGACCTTGACAGATCAGACCCGTGGCTTGCGAGATACGACATAGTCATCATGACTTCCGAGAAGCTGGATTCGCTGCTGAGGCGGGGCATCCCCTGGCTGGAGGATGTCGGACTGGTAATAACCGATGAAGTCCATCTTCTGGATTCTCCCAACAGGGGCCCCACGCTGGAGATAGTGCTGACGAGGCTCAGGCAGGTATCCAACCCTGCCATACTGGCGCTGTCGGCTACCATAAGCAACCACGAAGAACTCGCTGAATGGCTTGACGCCACGCCGGTGAAATCCACGTGGAGGCCGGTCAAGCTCTTCTCGGGAATATGTTTTGACGGCAGCGTGGATTTCCAGCCCAAGAGGGCACTGAAGCTGGCATCTCCCGAGACGCCGCTGCGCAGCCTTATTGATGACACTCTGCAGAAGGGCAAGCAGGCCCTGGTCTTCGTGAATACCCGCAGGGGCACAGAATCGGCTGCGGAGAAGATAGGTGCCCATATCAAGAAGCGGCTGGGCAATGCGGACAGGAAGAACCTGCGAATCATATCAGAGGAAATAATGGAGGTGCTGGAGAAGCCCACTGCCCAGTGCAGGCGCCTCGCCGCATGCGTCGCCAGCAGCACGGCCTTCCATCATGCAGGCCTGCCCAACAAGCAGCGCTCCATAATAGAGAAGAGATTCAAGGAAGGCGCTATCAAAGTCATATTCGCCACGCCCACACTGGCCGCGGGTATCAACCTGCCTGCGTACCGCGTCATCATCCGTGACCTCAAGCGCTTCTCTTCATTCAAGGGAATGGACTTTATGCCCGTGCTGGAGGTGCAGCAGATGGCCGGCCGTGCAGGTCGCCCGGCATTTGACAACGAAGGAGAGGCCGTGCTCCTCCCGAAGAACAGGGCAGAGGCAGAGTATGCCTGGGAGAACTATATCAAGGGGGAACCCGAGAAGATATACTCAAAGCTAGGCGTTGAGCCTGTCCTCCGAACACATGTCCTGGCACTGATATCCTCTGGAGCCACTTACACCAAGAAGGACCTCATGGATTTCTTCTTCAGGACATTCTATGCCCACCAGTACAAGGACCTGACGAGGATTGAAGGCATAATCAACAAGGTGATAGGCATGCTGAAGGAATACGGCTTCGTGCAGGGCAATAGGGAGGTCCTGGGGGAGTGGGGCGATAGCAGCCCGTTCAAGCCGGCGAGCTGCCTGCTGCAAAAAGAAAATGAGAAGCTTCTGCCCACCAGGATAGGCAAGCGCGTGGCTGAACTGTATCTTGACCCTCTGACCGCGCACCATATAATCAAGGGGCTTGAATACGCGAAGAACAAGCAGGCAGGCCTGCAGGCCTTCCAGCTGTTCCATCTGGTCTCCAACACCATGGAGATGAGGCCGCTGATGAGCATGAGGAAGAAGGACCAGGAAGAGATAGAAGAGGTGCTTACCAGGAAGAGCGAAACCTGCTGGAAATGCCGCCAAGCCCCTGGGACATAGGGTATGATGATTACATGCGCTCTGTCAAGACCGCGCATGTCCTTAACATGTGGGCGGAGGAGATGGGGGAGGACGCATTGCTGGAGCAGTACGGCGTCACTCCCGGGGAACTCCGCGCGAGGCTTGACAACGCGGACTGGCTGCTGTATTCAGCCAACGAGCTTGCGCTGCTTCTGGGATTCAAGGAGCAGCTCAATCATCTCAGGAAGGCCAGGCTGCGGCTGAAATACGGCATCAGGGAGGAGCTGCTTACTTTCGTGAAGCTCAAGGGCATAGGAAGGAACAGGGCAAGGAACCTCTACAAAAATAATGTGAAGGGCCTAGCTGACCTGAGGAAGATACCGCTGCAGCGGCTCGGCCAGATAATAGGGCCGAAGACCGCGGAGAAGATCAAGGAGCAATTGGGGGAGATGGATTAGATGATAATCAGAAAGAAAAGCAAAATCATATTCAGGGGCATAGAGATAGCAGACAGCTATTCCAGAAAGGTAAAAGGCTTGAGCGGCAGGAAGGAGATGGGATGCGGGGGCATGCTCTTCATTTTCTCTTACCAGGGTAAGCACGGCATATGGATGCCTGGCATGAAATTCCCCATAGACATAGTCTACATGGATGATGACAAGAAAGTGGTTGACATCAAGCATTGTGCGAAGCCCTTGTCATTGCATCCAAAAACATGGAAGGTTTTCAGACCAAAACAGAAATCCAGGTATGTGCTTGAAGTCCCCGCCAATGCCGCATTGAGGAAGATCAGCATTGGGGACATCCTCCAGTTCGACATACCCGAGTCTGGTGAATGAAACCCCGCGGCAAGCCGGGAGGGGTTAAGACCCGGCTTATGGGTTAAGCCGCTTCCCAGAGGGAACGGCCAGTCCTGCTGGTCAACTGCCGCGGGATGGGGTGTTAGAAAGGAGCATTATTTATAGCCAATATCTGCAGCGGCTCTCCCTGCCTCCCTTACGTGCATGGGGCCTATTCCGGGCAGCTGGTATGTGAAATCAGAGCCTCTTTTCGCGGTAAAATTCCTTCTCATGCTTGCAACGACCTTGTATTCCTGGTCCATTACATGCCTTATACCTTCATCAGGGACCCTTATCTTGGTAAGCACGGCCTCAGCAGGACCGAAGAGAAGGTCCACGCTGTCATACAGCCAGTCTCCCATCTGCCAATACCACCACATGGTGCCGCATGAAGGGGTGTCATCTCCCAGGAGGTTGCCCATCCTGTACCAGAACCCGCTCTTTCTCCCGGGTTCCCTGTATACACGGATCTTGCTTTTCAGGTCTGTGGGCATGGAATCCTCAATTTCAACGTCCCTTGTGCCATACTGGTATATGACCCAGGTCTCGTCCTTTGTTATCCACCTGTTCATCTTTCCAGGCTCATTGGAAAAGTACCTGGTATAATCGCCCCTTGTGTATTTGTCAAATGCCCTCTGCACGAAGGCGTTGTCTATGAGGTTGCCCAGGCTCTCTGCCTTGTTGAATGGCGAAACCCTGTATTTTTCTACGTATCCGACCGCTTTCCTGAGTGTTTCCTCTGACGGCTGCTCCTCGTTTATCCTCTGGAAGGCAACAGGTATCTCATAGCCGCCCTTCATTGTGGTATACATCCTGTCAATCTCGGTTGCGCCGTTAGAGTTCAGCGTCATGACGTTGGCCCTTGGAAATATGTGGAAAGGCAGGGACTTGTAGACATTCCAGTGCGATATCTTGAATGCATCAGCAAGCCCCCCTATGAGGTTGCTGCCTACGCCTTCTCTGTCAGTGATGTTATCAGATACATGCTTCCAGAACCTGTAAAGCCCGTAGTTTATTGGTATCTCGGGCAGGCGCTTTAGTGCCCGGCCTTTCACCCAGGGATACTGCTCTTTGAGTATTTTCCTGTATTCTTTCCATCTCGTGAAGAATCCCTTTTCACCGCCCCCATCATCCAGGCCGCCGCCGTACTTTACCATATGCCTGAGCCCTGGAGGCAGCGCAGATGTGCCATCGGTCCCCGGAGACTTGTCATTAACCAACATGTATCTTGAGTCTTGAAGCTGCATGTCTTCTGTATCACTGCCGGTTTCATCAACTTCCAGCCTGTCATCATACAGGTTTTCTATCCTGTTCGCTGTCGCTTGCACCATCCCAATCACCTTATGTCCTCCCTTCCCTTGACCTTGTCAAGAGGAGTAACGTAATCCATGACCCTTTTAGTGGCTGCTAACGCAAAGCCATCCTTCCGTATCCTTCTGGAATCCGTGATAATACCAGTGTCTGTTATCCTTGAAATGGGGCCAATATCCGCGACCCTTTTCACGAATTCCCTGTCCTCAGCTATAGGCAAATCAAGGAAAGCTTCTCCGTATCTTGCAACGGTTTTAACGAGCGCTTCTCTGGTGCAATAAGAAAATCCTCCATCAGAGACCGGGCTGATGTCCTTGCCAAGGACATTCGATATTGCGGTTGAAGCAGAAGCAATGACATTCTGGGCAGCGTAAAAAAGTGCCTCGCTGCCACCGTCTGTGTTAGCCAATGTTCTGGCAGTGCCGCCCACATAGCCGCTCCTGACACTCTCCGATATCCTGTCAAGCAGGCCCTCTTTCATCGCGCTGTCGCTGTCCATCCACACCAGGATATCACCATTCGCATGTTCAGCTCCGTAGTTCCTGGCATGGGCGATACCACTGTTTCCTGTCTTTAGGACAGTTACGCCACTATAACCACTAGCTATCTCATTTGTGTTATCTATGCTGCCATCATCAACAACGATTATTTCAACATTGTCATAACCCTGGGATTGCACTGATTCTATGGCATCACGAACCCCGTATCCCTCGTTGTATGCTGGTATGATTACAGAAATGCTGGGTTCTTCACCGAGGCGTCCGTAATCTGCCATCATCATGTGAACAGCGTTCCTTGCTATCCTCATACCAATCACCTCAGGCAGCCTCCCTCATCTGGCTGGCCCTGTAATCGCCTATTGTGTATGTCTCCGGCTTGCTGTCCGGAGCAGAGTCTGCTTGACAGGAGTAGGTGGGCTTTCCGGATATCACATCTGATACCCGGCCTACCCATTCATCCAGCTCTGCTTCGTATCTCTTGAAAGCGCCATCAAGGTCATAATTCCTTGACGTTGACTTTGAGAATACCTTCTCTTTACGTCCGCCCTCCTCCAGCCTCTTCCTGTGGAGCGCCAGCCCTGCCATGTATGCTTCATGGTCCGCGGATTCCAGCACCTCCATATTCCTGGCTTCCATTGTCCCGTGAGCAAGTTCGGTCTGCGGCTGGTATATCTGCTCAAGAACCTCGTGTCCTGCAATGTAGCGCTGCAGGGCAGCCCTGTGCCTGGCGTAGAGGGGCTTCATCCTGTCATTTACTTCTTCCAGAATGGGTTCAAAGTCAGGTATCTCTATCCTGCCGGTCTCGTAATCAGCCCAGCCGAGATATTTGCCCCTGACAGTGTTGCCTCTGACATACTCAATCTCAGGAGTCTTCGGCCTTTGGGATTCCGGCGTCTCATGGATATCAATCCTCAGGTCAGCTAGGCCGTCGTTCCCAAGGCGAAGGCCTGACAGCGGCATTGACAGGCCTTCGCCTGCCAGAAGCCAGTTCATCAGTTCCTTCATCCTGTTTTCGGATTCCATACAATCACCATGACAAGCGTCCGGTTTCTAGAGTTCGCTGACGTCCGGCCCTCTGTCATCAATGTAAAGGCCGGTCTGTATTTTCTCAATCTTTCTCATCGCCAGTGAAAGACTTCTCCACTTGTATTCCTTTTCCAGGTGGAGTATCCCTCTTGCGAGCTCACCCGCGCTCATATGCACCCCGAATCACCTGCTCCCTTTTTGCGTGTTCGATGCAATAGGAGGGCTTAACTTCCTTATTGTGGTGACTATTTATTGTCACTGTATCATAGTTACAATAGGTATTTATAAAGATATCGGTTTGTCGCTTGATAGTGATTCTATGGTATGAAAAATGTCATTTTCCGGGATAAATGCCTTATGACCCACCAAACCACCATTCCCACAAAATAGGGGAATTAATAAATAAGCGCTGATGAACAATGAAGTATTATGTCGCATGAGATTCTTGGCGTGAAAGCCAGGGAAATCCTGGATTCAAGAGGCAACCCCACCGTGGAGGTAGACCTTAGGACCGAGAAAGGAATCTTCAGGTCTATGGTTCCCAGCGGGGCATCCACAGGCGTGCATGAGGCCCTGGAGCTCAGAGACAAGGACGAGTCCAGATACATGGGCAAGGGCGTTCTCAAAGCCGTAGCCAACGTCAACGGGAAGATAGCGCCTGTGGTGAAGGGCATGGACTGCACCAAGCAGGAGGAACTGGACCGGAAGATGATTGAACTGGATGGCACCAAGAACAAATCCAAGCTGGGCGCCAACGCAATACTGGCCGTCTCAATGGCAGCATGCAAGGCCGGAGCAGCCGCCAAGGAGATTCCGCTTTATCAGCATATAGCAGAGCTGTCAGGGACCAAGAATGTCACTCTTCCTGTGCCGAGCTTCAATGTCATCAACGGCGGCACGCATGCCGGCAACCGGCTGCCCATGCAGGAGTTCATGATACTGCC